>DLXL01000164.1:1706-2675 GCA_003448025.1 Saprospirales bacterium
AGTTTACGGTTCCGCTCAGATTGGCCCGGTGAAAATGCCCCTGACTGGCGGTAGCATTCAAAGAACCATTGGCGCCCAGGTTTTGATCCCGTTTCATCCGAATATCGATGATGCCGGCATTACCTTCCGCTTCATATTTAGCACCCGGATTAGTGATGATCTCAATCCGGTCTAATTGTTCTGCCGGCAGATTTTGCAGGTAATTGGTAAGATCGGCGCCGGTGAGCGGCAGGCGTTTCCCATCCACATACAAGAGCACTCCTGAACGACCGAGGACACTGATATTGTCGTTATTATCTACTGTCACATTCGGTGCCTTGCGCAAAAGTGTGATTGCGTCGGAACCTGTGCTATTGATGGTACCTTCCACATTGAAGATGGTGCGGTCAGGTTTAACCTCCACCATTACCCGGGAGGCAGTAACCGTCACTTCATCCAGGCTAATCTCACTGCTGTTCAGGGTAATTACGCCCAGGTCTAGAAGTTGATTAGCCTCTACACGAATATCCGAGCGCAAATAATTACCAAAACCAAGTGCGTTTACTTTGAGTACATAAACCCCCGGAGCCAGGCCGCCCAGTTCGAAAATACCCGATTCATCACTGGCGCCCGCTTTTTTCAGCTCGCCGCCTTCAGTGAGGTACACACCAAGGGTGGCAAAACCCACAGCCTCGGCATTCGGGCTTTGGAGTTGGCCCTTGATTCCTGTGTTTTGGGCTGAAAGTAAACTGTTTGAGAAAAAGAGTAGCGCGGCGAGGAATCGCCAGGGGAGTGCGTTTTGTTTCATAGCAACAGAAGGTAATGAGTTCCAATAGACCACAAAGTCGAAGTAAGGTTGACGGCGCTCGCGGCTTTTTCGACGGAATGGGGTGTTGAGGGGATGATTCGGATGATTTGCGCGTAACTTTGTGTGGGGAGGGGGGCGTGGAGAGGGGCTTCCCGTGGAGAAGGGTTTCCCGCAGATTTTCG
>DLXL01000164.1:2845-5093 GCA_003448025.1 Saprospirales bacterium
TTCGCAGAAGGCGTTCGGCTGGGTTGCTCGCAGAGTTGGGGTTCCCGTTTAGAGGGGTTTCCCGCGTAGAAGGGTTTCCCGCAGATTTTCGCAGATGAACCGCAGATTTTCGCAGAAGGCGTTCGGTTTGATTGCTCACGGGAGCCCGTTCACCGTCTACCGTTCACCGTCTACTGTTCACCGTCCATGCTTATGAAAAATTACATTCCGGGACTTTTTTTGCTGTTGTGCAGCAGTTTGTTGTCTGCGCAAACGGTTGATTTTCATCCCACCTGCCACAGCATTGGCGTGGAGGTGCGGGATATTGGCCCGTATGATAGTTGTGGATTGGAATATAGGAAAACGAGTGAACCCGCCTGGAATACGGGGTTTCCTCCCGACAGGATTACTTTTTCCGGTGAGGAGGAATACAGGGGCAGCCTATTTCTGCTGGAACAAGGAACTTCTTATGAAGTGAGGGTCAAGTTGTTTCAGAATGGGAATCTGGCATCGGTGCAGCTGGGGCAGGCGAGTACCCTCAGCGATCCGGAGTTTGGTTGGGGGCAAACGCTGAAATGGGTAGCGCCCAATGGTTCGGGCAACTCATATACACAGGATCAGCCGGGTAATTTGACGGCTTTGTTCAACTCCGGGCAGGTAACCTGCGGCGTAACAGTGGTGCTTATGGATGGTGTGTATACCCAAAACGGGCTGCAATTAACCATCCAAACCCCATGTACCGAGAATACCCCTATTACGCTCATGGCTGCCCCCGGCGCTCATCCGGTGATAGAAGGCGGTATTCAAACCCCGCTCATCTGGACGCAACATCCGTCGGATCCCAAATTGTTTTCGGCGGCCATCCCGCAGACAGCAGCCCACTCAAATATTTGTGTGATGGATGGCAAAGCTCTTTACCCCTACCCTTCGCTTACCTCCGAATTGCTCCTGGGGGGCTACCATCTGGCTGCGCTGAATTTTGGTTATGATGGTTTTGTACGCGATGAAAACACCATTTGGATCAAAACACAGGCAGGAACCAACCCCGCCAGTGCGGAGATTACCTTATCCAGGTCGTTCCGGTTTCTTACGGTTTATGGCGGCAATAAAGATGCCTATTTGAAGGTAAAAGGCATTGTTTTTCAACACTTTGGCAAGCCAGTGCTGAATCCGTTGGGAAGCGCACAAGACGCTTATGGCGCGACGGTTTTCGATATCAGAAATGCACACCATGTGTATTTCGACAGTTGCCGGTTTGATTTCAATACCAGTCATATTTCCTTTAGCAATCAGTGCAATCACCTTTTTATCCAGCATTGCACATTCAGGCACGACGTGGGTACATGGACGCATGCGATGATTAAGAAATCGAATGTATTTGTGCATTCATTCCTGTACACGGTTTCTTCCAGCAGAGGAAGAGCGGTGGAAACGGCAGGTATATTTATCCATAAATCGAGAAATGCGGTGATCCGCCACAACCTCTTTGATGGCTTGAATTCAGGTATAGAAAGCTATATAGACCAGGGCCCGCTGGAGGAAATAGACGTGTACAACAACGTTTTTGTGGATAATTTCGCCGCCATTGAATGCGACGGGTATTGGACCAATTTACGGGCGTGGAACAATGAATTTATTCGTCCAATGGCAGGTATTTCTGCTGCGCCTCCGCTGGTGGGTCCGCGGTATTTCTATCGCAACCTGTTTCACGGCATGCAGGGGCGGAGAAACGAACAGGACGACCCGTATTTCATTGGTTGTGAGCCGGTAGACCAGCAATATATGGGACAGGGGATTGGGATAAAAACCAATACGGGCAGTGGTTTATCCCCTGAGCGTGGCAATCTCTATTTTTTCAACAATACCTTTCATGCTTCAGACACGTTGGGATTCGTGATCACCTCCTGGGATTCAGAATGGCGCAAAGCATTGTTTATCAATAATATTTACACGCATGAGCGCTTTCACCCGTTTTTTTATTTCAGTTTGGCCGGGAACCAGGATTTTCAATTGCATTCCCAAACGGAGAATTATTTCAGTTACAACCCTTCCGCTCCGTTGGCCATTGTAAAGCATATACACGGCCAGTATCAATGTACGGAGGCCCCTGAAGCTGCCGGACTGGAAGAAGTGTTAAGCAGTATTTCGGGAAGCCCAAATATTGTTATCCGGGATCCGATGCAGGTTGATCCTGGTTTTGAAACCATGACAAACGGAGGATTTGAATTGAGCCAGGGGAGTCCGATGATAGATGCAGGTATGGTGATTC
>DLXL01000164.1:5266-8643 GCA_003448025.1 Saprospirales bacterium
GATTACCAGGGCGACAAGCCGGATCTGGGTGCGAAGGAAAGTCCAGGCGAAGTGAACGCCAAGTCTTTAGTTGACTTAGCATCCTTGTCTGTGAAAGTATATCCCAATCCCGGGAACGGATTGTTCAGGCTTGAATGGGGAGACGATATTGGGGCGACGGAGCTACGGGTATATGACCTGGCAGGGCGAATAATTCCAATAGTTTCTGTTTCAGAATCTCAAACATATTCTATTGACCGACACGAATATACTGCTGGGATTTACCTGATTCAGTTACGCAACAACAAGCACTCATTTACTTTAAAAGTGATAAAAATCCAATAAAGAAACAGCTCAACATTCACGAAATTTCTTCTTAACCATGAAACACAAACTACTACTCTGCCTTGTAATGGCAAATTCTGCCCTGGCGGCAACTATGCAAGCGCAACAGTCCAACAGCGTGATTCAATTGGGCGTTCAATACGGCCCTACCCCCTTTGAAACAATGGATGGCTTGGGCTTTTCTGCCGGCTATGAGTTAGATTTTGGTCCATCTTTCTCTGCCGCAGTGGTGGCAGGTTTTGTCCGCGACGGATACAACGTTACCGGCAGTTCCAAAGGACAGGATGCACAAGGCAGCTGGGACAATCAATATTCCTACAGATTAAGGGAACAATTCAGCTATCTTGATATCACAGGTCTATTGAATTTGACCCCTAACAGCTCCAGAAATCGGCTGGAAGTTGGCCTAGGCGTTGGTATGACCCATACGATGCTACGGTATCCAAAAGATCTTTACATTGATAAAGGAATACTCACCAATCTTGACTACACGCGCCATCAGGAGTGGGTACCAATGGCACACCTGACCATATCTAATCGGGTTCGTGTGATGGATCGTTTGGAGTTGTTTGCCCGTTTAACCGGTCGGCAAGCATTTCAGACAACACCGGTTTTGGAGCGTGTGGTAAGGTTTAACAACGTCTCTTTTTCTTCTTCAAATAATGTTAAAAACAACTTTACCCTCAGTATAGGAATCGGGTATTTCCTGACACGAAAATCCGGGCAGGAGTAAAAGCATGTTTTGATCAGGCAAGAGCATCCTCAACATGCTTTCTCCTTACTGCCGCCCCTCTGCCACGCCTATATTGGAATCACCTCCACCGTAATACATCAACCAGCGACCGTTTATCCAGACCATGCCTTCCAGAAAACAGACATTGGGAACTTCACCTGATTTTTCGAAGTCCTTTTCCGGAGTAATCAGGTATTTGTTGGCGCGTGCACGCAATTCCCATGGTTTTTTCGCTGAAAACAGGGCTTGACCCACGGAATAGACATCTGCGCCTATGGTTTTATCACCACTGCTGGCACTGTTGGCGCTGTTGTATAGCAACAGGATTCCTTCTTTTTGGATCAGTGCAAAAGGTCCAGGCTCCACAAGACGACTGTCGAACATGCCTGCCCGGGGCATCATGACCCGTTTAAGGTTGCCTTTTTTATCCTCCAGAGGCACCCAATTGATCATATCATCCGAACTGGCCATGAACAAATCGGTATCACCCCAGTACATCCAGTATTTGCCTTTGATTTTTTTGGCCACAATCCGACTACCATCGCGTTCGCATACAATGGCGCCGGATTTGGACCATAGGTCGCGGTATTTGCGTTCCCGCAGAACGGTTCCTTTTTTTTCCCAACTGAGCAAATCATAAGAGGTGGCCAGGCATAACCGCGCCACTTTTTTGTCGTACGCCGTGTAGGTCATAACATAGAGACCGTCCTCCCGTTGTACCACACGCGGATCTTCACATCCACCTTCCCATTCCAGTTCTTTCATAGGATCATTTTCCGGACGCAAAACCGGAATGTTATTTTTCTTGAATTCCAGCCCGTTGCGACTATTGGCCAAACCAATGCGTGAGGTACCATACTGATCCTGTGCCCGGTATAACAGCCACACCCGGCCATCCTTCACCACCGCAGTGGGATTGAATACGGATCTTTCTTCCCAATCTATCTTCTTCTTCCTAACGGGACAATAAAATTCTGAACGGCGGTCGGGCTCCAGCAAGGGATTATAATCATCCAACCGATTCATGGATTTAAACATCCATGAATCGCCATTCAAGGCTTTTTCAGAGGTGGAGCATGCGGTGGCCAAACATGCAATGCAAGCCCAAAAGAGTATTTTTTGCATACCAGAAAGATTTAGCGTTCAAACTACTATTTTCCTATCAAATCCCACAAATTACCATACAAATCCTTGCACACCGCCACGGTACCATAGGCTTCCTCCGAAGGTTCCCGCACAAACTCCACCTGATGCTCTCGCAGTCGATGATAGTCGCGCCAGAAATCATCCGTATGCAGGAACAGGAATACCCGTCCGCCGGTTTGATTCCCTACCCTGCTAAGTTGTTCCGGATTAGCGGCTTTTGCCAGCAGAATAGCACAATCACCCTCTCCACGGGGTTTGACCCTTACCCAACGTTTGGTTTCACTCATAGGGGTGTCTTCCAGTAAATCAAATCCCATGACCCGGGTGTAAAAGTCTATAGCTTCATCGTAATCTGCCACTACCAGGGCAAATTGGGCAATTCGTTGGTTCATAAAATCAATCTTTCCAGATAAAGGGAAATAGCACGAAGGTAAGCGTCAGCAAAATGGCATCAATAGCCAACAGATTGATGATATCCTTCTTGTAAGACGTATCTTGTAACAAGCGCAACGCAATTTGTGAGAGCCGGATCAGGGTGAGCAATATGGGCAAAATTACCGGAAAACTCAAAATGGCCATCAGCGTGGCCGAGTTATTAGCTTTAGCGGCAATACTGGCAATAAATGTGAATGCAATACTGAACCCTATGCTCCCAAGTACCACCGTCAGGCTGAATAAGGCCAAATCCTTCACCGGATTTCCGGCTACCAGACTGTATGTGCCAAAAGATAACAAGCTCAACACCAGCAAAAGCAACGTATTATAAATGATTTTAGCCAATAACAACATGGAGGGATCTGCTATCTGGTAATAATACAGTTGCCTTGCTCCGCTCTCCTGCACAAAGCTTTTTACCACAGCATTGATACTGGCAAACAGTACAATTAACCAAAACAACACGTTCCAGACCTGTGGTTGCACTTTGATACTGGCAATGTATACCACAAATACCATGCTGAAGACGTACAATACGATACCGCTCAGTGCATACCGCTGCCGGAATTCAAGCAGAAATTCTTTTTGTAACAGAATGAGAAGCATGGGGCGAAGGTAGGAGGTTTATGGGGTTTATGGGGTTTATGGGGTTTATGGGGTTTATGGGTTTTTGGGTTTTTGGGGTTTTTGGGTTTTGGGGTTTTAAGGTTTTTGGGGGTATAGGGTGTAATAAATTAAT
>DLXL01000579.1:0-188 GCA_003448025.1 Saprospirales bacterium
GACCCCTAAATGGCCCCCAAATGACCAAAAATCACCCCACCAGCGCCGCTCTGAAGCCTGCCTTTTCCACCACCTCTTCGATGGTTTCCGGAGAAATTCCGTTGGAGGAAATCGTCAGGATTTTATCCCGGCTTTGGGTGTCTACCGACCAGTAGCAAACCCCTTCGGCTTTATTCAGGAAAGGTTCC
>DLXL01000579.1:325-719 GCA_003448025.1 Saprospirales bacterium
CGGCTGCGACGCATCCGCCACAGTTAATGTTGGTTTTGAACTGATAGGTTTGGGGCGTTTCGCTGCCGGGCATGACGACGGTATAACCCGCCGCTTCAATGGCCTTTGCAGCTTCCTTGAGCCGGCTTTCTTCCTCAAATTCCAGGTTGACGACGCCTGAGGCGATCTCCCCGGTAGTAATGCCTGCAACTTGTTGCAGGGCAGTGCGCACACGCATCTGGCAATGTGCACTTTGCATGTCGGGAACAGACAATGTTGTCGATTTCATAGTTTAATGACTGTTTTAATGGTTGAGACAAAGGTCTAACCGATACCGGCCGGAGCCGTTACAGGATTTTTAGTTTGCGTTACATGATTTCAGGCAGTATAGAGGTTTTTTTTACCGCGGAGGCGC
>DLXL01000579.1:868-1326 GCA_003448025.1 Saprospirales bacterium
TTTTTTACCGCGGAGGCGCGGAGATTTTGGGGCGCTGAGCCATAATGAGTTGATTGTCAAAAACTCTGCGCCTCCGCACCTCCGCGGTAAAAAATTGCTCATGAGAGACCTCACTTCATCCACTTGATCCTCAGGGAGTTGCTCACTACGCTGATGCTGCTGAGCGCCATGGCGGCGCCTGCAATCATCGGATTCAGCAGAAAGCCGTTGAACGGGTAGAGCAAGCCGGCCGCGATCGGGATACCGATGATGTTGTAGATGAATGCCCAGAACAGGTTCTGGCGAATGGCGGCTACGGTTTGTCTGGACAACCGGATGGCATAGGGTATCCTGGTCAGATCGGAAGAGATGATGGTGATTTTTGCCACATCCATGGCAATATCGCTGCCTTTACCCATGGCAATGCTGACATCTGCCTGGGCCAGTGCAGTACTGTCGTTGATGCCGTCGCCCACCAT
>DLXL01000579.1:1456-1855 GCA_003448025.1 Saprospirales bacterium
GATGCCGTCGCCCACCATGGCCACTGTGTGGCCTTCCTGTTGCAACTGTTTGATAAAAGCCGCTTTGTGCTCGGGAAGTACGCCGGCTTTATAGTCGGCAATACCAGCCCTGGCGGCAACGGAACGCGCCGTGGCTTCCTGATCGCCGGTGAGCATATAGACCCGGATACCTTCCTGTTTCAACTGCCGGATGGCTTCCAGGGAGCCCGGCTTGATCTGATCGGCAATGGCGATCACGGCCAGCGCCTGTTGGCTGCTGGCAAACCAGATCATGGTTTTGGCTTCGCTGCTCCAGGCTTCAAAACGCTGCATCAGGGTGACATCCACCGGAATCCGATGTGTATCGAGTAAGCGCTGATTGCCAACGAAGTAGGTTTCTCCATCTACCACTCCTTTTAC
>DLXL01000579.1:2004-2365 GCA_003448025.1 Saprospirales bacterium
TTCTCCATCTACCACTCCTTTTACCCCTGCTCCTGTAATACTCTCAAAATCAGACACCTGTACCGGCTTTCGCGGCCCGAGCGATTCCACTACGGCGGCAGCAAGCGGGTGTTCAGAGGGCAGTTCGAGGTGGTAAAGAATATCTTTTAACCGCTCCGACGTATCCAGCCAGTGCGCATCAGTCACTTTCGGCTTGCCTTCGGTAATGGTTCCTGTTTTATCCAGCACCACTGCGTTGAGTCGCCTGGCCACTTCCAGGCTTTCGGCGTCCTTGATCAGGATACCGTTCTCGGCGCCTTTGCCCACTCCCACCATGATGGCAGTGGGTGTGGCCAGTCCGAGGGCACAAGGACAGGCAATA
>DLXL01000579.1:2521-2774 GCA_003448025.1 Saprospirales bacterium
CGAGTACCGTTACCATGGCCATCAACCCTTGCGTAAATCCGTTTTCACCGCCCAGGAAATACCAGGCCACAAAAGTCAGCAGGGCAATCAGGATGACGATCGGGACAAAAATGCCTGCAATTTTATCGACCAGCTTTTGCACCGGCGCTTTACTCCCCTGGGCATCCTGTACCATTCGAATGATCTGGGCCAGGAGGGTTTCCGCCCCCACTTTTTCCGCCCGGAAGCGGAAGCTGCCTTTCTGATTGATGGT
>DLXL01000579.1:2930-7173 GCA_003448025.1 Saprospirales bacterium
GTGCCGGCGAACACTTCATTTTCGGCGGATATCAACACCGGAACGGGTTCGCCGCTCAGCATGCTTTCATCCACATAGGATTGGCCGCTTACTACGATTCCGTCTACTGCGATTTTTTCGCCGGGTTTCACCAGCAGGATCTGCCCTTTGGCCACCTGTTCCACCGGAACGACGCGGGTGTTCCCGTCGTCCAGCACCAGTGTAACCGCTCTGGGCTGCAATCCCATCAGTTTTTTGATGGCCGAGGAGGTATTGCCTTTGGCCCTTTCCTCGAGCCATTTACCCAACAGGATAAACGCAATCACCACAGAGGCCGCTTCAAAATAGACGTGTCCGTGCAGCCCTCTTTCATGCCAGTAGTCCGGAAAAAGCGTGTTGAATACGCTGAAAATATAGGCTACGCCTGTACTCAGGGCCACCAGGGTATCCATATTGGCCGAGCGATGCCGGGCTTGTTTCCACGCGTTGCGGAAAAAATCCCGGCCCAT
This sequence comes from Saprospirales bacterium, assembly GCA_003448025.1. Classification (GTDB taxonomy): domain Bacteria; phylum Bacteroidota; class Bacteroidia; order Chitinophagales; family Saprospiraceae; genus M3007. The sequence goes on from DLXL01000579.1 coordinate 3,419, forward strand.
CCACAAGACCACCGGTGTGGAAAGTGCCCACATAATCTCATTGGCATAAGGGATATCCATAAAGAACATGCCGATCACCACCACCGGCAGGGTAAGCACACCTGCCCAGATGGTTTTGCGCCGCAGCGCCTGAAATCGCTCTTGCTGAAGTGATTCCAGCGAAACGTCCTGTTGGGCGTCGGTGGCGATATGCAGGTCGTAGCCGATGGATTGCACGGCTTTTTTCAGGTCCTCTGTTTTGACATGGTTGGGGAGATATTCCACCGTAACGGTAGCTGCTGCGAAATTGACACTGGCGGATACCACGCCCGGCAAACCGGCCAGGATGCTTTCCACGCTCACGGCGCAAGCGGCACAGCTCATTTCCAGGACAGGGAAGGTTCTTTTCAGGGTAGTGACGCCGTAGCCCAGGTCGCGGATGGTTTTAACCGCCTCGGCCAGGGCTTGCGGTTTGGCCGGGGAGATCATGGCGCGTCGGTTGTTCAGTTCCACTCTGTAGGATTCCAGAGAGGGCAGTGTATGGAGCCCACGGTCCACGATCAGCGCGCAATGCTCGCTTTCAACACCTTCCAGCGGAAGGTAAACGGGAGGGTTAGATTCAGTTGCCATTGCATGAATATTTTGTTCACAGCAAAGGTGGAGGGGCCTGGCTCTACGGCTGTTACACCATTTCTGAAAAGAGTTACAGGATTTTTGGGATGGATCAAAGCTGGTCCAGAGGTTTTCGTTTTTCCAGACGGATCTGCTTAAAAAAACTGGGGGTAAGGCCGGTCACCTTTTTGAACTGACTGCTCATATGTGCCACACTTGAATAATTCAACTGAAAAGCGATCTCGCTCAGGGAAAGCTCATCATACACCAGTAGTTCCTTAACGCGCTCTATCTTCTGGGCGATGTAGTATTTTTCGATGGTATTGCCTTCCACTTCGGAGAACAGGGCAGAGAGGTAGGGATAGTCGTGGTGCAGTTGGCTGCTGAGATAATCCGAGAGATTGGTTTGCAGTTCGTTGTTCCTCTGGTGCACCAGCTCGATGATGAGGTTCTTGATTCGTTCAATCAGGCGGCTCTTTTTATCGTCGATCAGGGCAAAACCCAGCGGAACCAGCGCTTTTTCCATGGCGGCTTTATCCGTTCCGGAGAGCGTGTGCTCAAAAGTTACTTCACCTAGTTGAAGGTTAACCGGAACCAGGCCTATTTTTTCTAAAGAATCCCTGACCGCCATAATACAGCGGTTACAAACCATATTTTTAATGAAGACTGTAGTCATGTAAATGAGGTTTGTTTATTGGAGATTGGCCCGCCCATGATGTGGTGGAGCAGGCATTTTTGCGGTCCTGGCAATGGAGTTTAATTTTCCAAAAATAAGCGAAAATATCAATTGTGCCAAATGTAATTCCTCCCCCCGTGAAAACCCCTGATTTCCCAAACCCGTAGTTCTGCGCTTCCTATCAATGGCCTCCCAACAACACCTTTGCTGTACTAGTTTTGATTATTCTTCTGTCTTCCGTTCATCAATCCTGTTGTTCTCCGTGGGAAATTTTATTCTGGCCACCGGCCCTTCGCAAACACACGCTTTCGACCAAGATTCTGCATTCAAGTGCCTGAGAACTGTGGCACGGCACCATGGTAAAAGCCTTTCTATTCAGTCACTTCGCTTGAAAAACAAATCTGGCGATGACCAAACCTCCCTGCGCAACATTGCAGAAACCGCTGAGCAGTTTGGCTTCAGAGCACGATGCGTGCAAATGGACCTTGCCACACTGACAAAAAATGCCCCGTTCCCTTGTATCATCAAATGGAACGGACACGGCTTTGTGGTGGTAACCGCAGTGGTGCAAAACCAAATTGCCATCGGTGTGGAAAAAGACACCGTAACAGTTTCTGCCGGCGAGTTTTGTAAAAATTGGTTACAAAACGGCCAGGCAGAGGGTGCCGTGCTGCTCCTGGAAGCTACTCCGGAATTCTACAACGATCCCGGAGAAGAGGATGAAAAACAAACCGGCAGCTACGCCTGGTTGTATGGCTATATCCGCAAACACCCCAAACTGATCCGGCAATTAGGTGTTGCCATTCTCGTTGGTACCATCCTGAAACTTCTGCCGCCCTTTCTCACGCAGTCTATTGTGGATGTGGGTATCAACAACAGCAACATGGATTTCATTTACCTGATCCTGTTCGCTCAGTTGATGCTGATGGTGGGCCGCAATTCACTGGAAGCCATTCGCGGATGGCTGCTCCTGCACGTGAGCACCCGCGTGGGTATTTCCCTGCTCACCGATTTTATCGCCAAGGTGATGCGCCTGCCCATGGCTTTTTTCAATGAGAAATCGCTGGGCGATGTGATGCAGCGCGTGGAAGATCAAAAACGGATCGAAACATTTTTGTCTACTCAGTTATCTGCCATCCTTTTTTCACTGGTGAATATTGTGATTTACACGGCCATATTTGCCATATACGATGGGGTGATCTTCAGCATATTCCTGGGTTCTACCTTGCTGTATCTGGGCTGGATCAGCCTGTTTATGGGTAAAAGACGCGATCTGGATGCTAAACGATTTGAAATGGCTGCCGAAGAACGTGATAAGCTGGTGCAGATCATGCAGGGGATGCCGGATATCAAACTGGCCAATGCCGAAATGCCTCGTCGATGGGACTGGGAACTGCTCCGCGCCAAATTGTTCCGACAACAAATGAAAAGCCTGTCGCTCTCCCAAACCCAGCAGATCGGCGGACTCATCATCAACGAAACCAAAAACATCCTCATTACTTTCCTTTCTGCCAAAGCCGTGCTGGACGGACATCTTTCCCTGGGCGCCATGCTGGCTGTGCAGCAAATGCTCGGACAAACCAATTCTCCCATTGAGCAACTGGTGAATTACATGCAGCAATGGCAGGATGCCAAACTGAGCATGGAACGCCTGAACGAGGTGCACCAAATGCAGGATGAAGAACCGCAGGCACAACAAAAAATCCATCACTTACCGGAAGAAAAAAACCTGGTGTTGCGCAAAATCAGTTTCAAATACCCCAGAACCAATACCAAAGTACTGCGCGATATCAACCTGTACATCCCGGAAGGCAAAACCACTGCCATCATCGGGTCCAGTGGTAGCGGGAAAACCACCCTGTTGAAGATGTTGTTGAAATACCATCAGCCTACTTCCGGCGAAACCCTTATCGGAAATACGGATTTGCGCAATATCTCCAGCCATACCTGGCGCAAGAAATGTGGTGTAGTGGCAGCTGATGGATTTGTTTTCTCTGATACGTTCCTTCAAAATATTGCTATGGGTGATGAAAATGTGGATTTCGAGCGCGTTAAGTTGGCAGCAAGAGTGGCCAATCTGCATGAATACATCGAAAGCCTGCCTATGGGCTACTACACGACCATCGGGAAAGAATACAATGGTCTTAGCCTCGGGCAGAAGCAACGCCTGCTCATTGCCCGCGCCGTGTACAAGGATCCGGAATATTTGTTCCTGGATGAAGGGACCAATGCCCTGGATACCCAAAATCAAAACCAGATCATGCATAACCTCCGAGAGTATTTCAAAGGCAAAACGATGGTAGTAGTGGCTCACCGCCTTAGCACCATCCGACATGCGGACCAGATCGTAGTGATCGAAAAAGGAAGCATTGTGGAAAAAGGCACCCACGAAGAACTCATAGCCCTCCAGGGTCGCTACTTTGAACTCCTCACTTCTCAACTCGAAATGGCAAGTTAAGATTTTTACCGCAGAGTCGCGGAGGCGCAG
>DLXL01000579.1:7479-8305 GCA_003448025.1 Saprospirales bacterium
TAACCACATTCCTCACATTCCCCACATTATATATCATGCTTCCTCACTCAGACGACATCCTCGACATCCTCAACGAAAGCCCGCGCTGGATTGTGCGCATAGGCGCAACGGTTATCTCTTTTATCCTGATCCTTTTCCTGGGAGGGACATGGTTCATCAAGTATCCGGAAGTGCTCAAGGGGGCAGCGGTTGTTTCCCCAGATGCCCCTACCATTCAGGTCATGGCTAAATCTGATGGCCGGTTAATGCGCATTTTAGTATCGGATGGCGCCATGGTAAAAAAAGGAGACGTATTGGCTGAGATGGAAAACCTCAGCAGCCTGGATGATACCCGGAAAATTGAGCAATTGCTGGTTAAAGGATATCAATTTGTCAAAAACCCGAATACGGAAATTGTTTTTTCGGGTGATACCCTGTGGGGTGGCGATTTTCAGCCCCATGTGGCCCGGATAGAACAAAACTATCGCTTGTACCGCTGGTTGATGACAGATTCTTATTATGAACAAAAACTGGCATCTATTCAGAACCAGTTGAAAGCCCAAAAGAAAATCATCACAGTGAATACACAGAGGAAGTCATTGACCGAGTCAGAGTTCAGGAATATCACCGCGGCATATCAAACAGATCAAAAATTGCTGGAGGAAGGGCTTTACAGCAAGTCAGAATTTTTAAAACGCGAGAATGAATACTTAGAAAAACAGCGCGAAACTACCGGTATGGAGGAGCATATTATAAAAAGTCAGTTGTCTGTTGCGCAGTTGCAATCTGAGTATAATTCGGTGATGTTTGAGTTTGAAACCAAGAAAAGAGATTACCTGATGGCTAT
>DLXL01000579.1:8437-9990 GCA_003448025.1 Saprospirales bacterium
CGGTTCAGCAGTTGGATCAAACCCTGCAGGCCTGGAAGTATCGTCATCTCCTCACGGCGCCTTCAGATGGTAAATTGGTTTGGCTGAAAACGCTGGCCGAACGCCAGCATATATCCGCGAATGAAGCGCTGTTTTCCGTATTGCCGGAACAACGCAATTATCAGGCGATCGTAGAAATTCCCGTGCGTGGACTGGGGAAGGCGTCAGTAGGCCAAAAGGTAGTGCTGAAAATGGATGATTACCCTTTTCAGGAATTTGGAACCCTCGAAGGGCTGGTGGTGGCAATGACTCCTTCTGAGAATATTCGTCATTACCGACTCACCGTAGCATTGCCCAAGGGCCTCACCAGCAGCTATCACCAGCCTTTTTACTGCAAATCAGAAATGGCAGGTACGGCCGAAGTGGTTACCCAGGATTTGCGCCTGCTGGAGCGACTCTTTTACGGAATCCGGAAGTTATTTATGTGATGGAGGGACGTTGGACTGCTGGACTTTAGACTGTTAGACGTTGGACTTGCACTCGGGTAAAAAAGTCATTTCAACCACATCGAGCGCAAGTCCGACGTCCAATAGTTCAACGTCCAAAAGTCCAAAAAACCGTAATTTGCAGCCTATGTTTAGCTTCTTAGCAGGCTTTGCGGCCTTTGGATATGGCATTTATTGTTTTTATCAGGCGGTAAAGTTTGATCGCCTGTTCAAGAAGGGTATTCGAACGAAAGCTACAGTGTTGGCCATTGAGGCGGAAAAAATTTACAGCCATCCTAGGGCTCGAGCTCGTAGTAAAAAACATTTTCACCTGATTTTACAACTTCCTCCATTTGAAGGAATACCTATGACAAAGAAATATGAACACCGCATATACCCTACACGATACAAGGTTGGAGAGGTGGTAGATATCATTCAAAGCAAAGCGTATCCAACGGAAATAGTAGTCGTAAAAGAACTAACCTTCATGTCACACCCAACATGGTTGTGCATTTTAGGTTTATTGCTTTGGATAGTAGCTTATTTTATTTGAATGACAGCCTCTTACCAATTTATTTTAGCCTGAAACTGTTCAAAATTTTCTGCCCAACCGCCTTGTACTGATCATAGGTTTTTTCCTGGCAGGTAAAGGTGAGCACAAAAGCTTCCTTTCGGATCACCCACATGTATTGTTCAAATGTAAGGTCGAAACCACCTAGGCCTAAGGTATACATCAAGTGGAGAACCGGACGACCTGCGGATGATTTTCGATGGTTTTTCAGGAAATACACACTTTCAGAAATAGTTCTAAGATCCCTTTCTGAAATCTTGACGAATTGGTCCAGATCGACCGGGGACCGACTTAGGTCCTGCACCAGGAGATTGACATTCTCTTTAAACCGGTCGTTTTTATCGGTGAGTGGACTAAACAGGATAAATGAAGTGTTACTTTGATGGCTCGTATCTAATTCCCAATCAGAAGGAAACACCACGGTAAAGTCCGAATGATAATAAGGAATCCATTGGGTATTGGCGCCTTGTGCGTGCATACACAGAGGGAAATAAGGGGCAAGTAGCCAGAGATACTTA
>DLXL01000030.1:0-5081 GCA_003448025.1 Saprospirales bacterium
GGATCTTATTCATGGAGAATGTTCGTTTCGTTTTGTCAGAAACTGCCATTAAAACGGAGGCCAATCGATGGAATTTGCAAGTAAAATTCGTTAATGTTTTTTTAACCGAAACCTGTCCTATTTTGCAGCCAAAGTGTTAAAATATTTGAGCCCAAAAGGTTGCTCAGTTTAATTGCCGGATGTCTTTTTATTCCATTAACCATTATTTCCAGTTTTACCTGAAGGCTGTAACCAAATACCAGCTTCATTCTCCCGCTATCTTTCAGCTGGTGATGGCCTTGCTGGAAGATTCCAGAAGGTATTACGCTTTTGATGATATCCGTCGGATGCGCCAGGCCTTGTTGCAGCGCAAACAGGAGCATCAATTGAGATTATCGGAGCATATACGAGCCTACGCACCGGCGCAACGCACGGGAGAGCGGCTGTTCCGGCTGGTACAATATGTAGCGCCAAACCGTACCATCATGCTGGGCAGCGGTGCCGGATTGGGGTGTTTGTATGCCGCTGCTGCCAGCTCTGGTCCTATATTGATGTATGAGGCGCAAACATCTATCGAAAAACTGGCGCAGCTCAATTTGACTTTTTTACACCTGGACAAGCGTGTAACGTTTGTCCAAAATGCCCAGGCCTTGCTGGATCAGGTAACGAACCAGGACATGCTGATCTCCTTTGCGGATGATACATACATGGTTCCAACAGGTTTGTCGCATATGCCAAAAGTAGCTGTCGGATTGGGCATGTATAGCTCTGAGTTGCGTTATCAAATCTGTCAACACTGGAATCAACACCCCGGACTGAAAGCTTCCGTTGATTTTTTTGATCTTACGGTCTGGTTGATGGAGGAAGGAATGCGGGAGTTGCAGCACGTAAAAGTGGTTCCGGCCTGGTATAAACCCTGGAAATTTTATTAACTCTGACCCTTGCAACTTGATCTGACATACCGCAATATCTGGCGTATTTCTGCGCCGATTATGCTGGGTTCAGCGGCGCAAAATGTCATTGCCCTGAGCGATGCGGTATTATTATACCACAAGGGAGAGGTGGAGTTTGCGGCGATGGGATTTGCCGGGGTATTTTATATCACGGTAGCTGCTATCGGGTTTTCCTTTTCCAGGGGAGGACAAATTATGATTGCCAGGCGAATGGGAGAGGTTCAGCAGGGTGCCGTTGGTCATATATTTCACACCATGTTGTTGTTTGAATTGGCTCTGGCTACACTCATGTGGGCATTCATGCGTTACGGAACCGCATGGTTTTTTCAGTTTTTTTTGGAACACTCTCCCCAAATTTATGAAAAAAGCCTGGAATACATCCATTATCGATCATTTGGGGTGTTTTTTAGCTATGCCGGCGTAGCACTCATTTCTCTTTACACAGGTATTGCCCGTCCCGGAATTATTTTGGCTACCACCTTGCTGCTGGCCATCGTGAACCTTGTATTAAATTACGGACTGATTTTTGGTCATTTTGGACTTCCGGCCATGGGAATAGGCGGCTCTGGTTTGGCGAGCAGTATTGCAGAGGGGATTGCATTTGTGTTCTTTGGCATTTTCATGTTGTTCGACAAGAACACAAAGCCCATGAATATTTTCACCCTTCCTTCTTTTGATTTAACCCTGATGATCAAGCAATTGCGCATTTCTTTGCCAGTGGTTGCACAAGCTGCGGCAGGGCAGGGGAGTTGGGTGTTCTTTTTTGGAATGGTAGAAAATCTGGGTGAGCGGGCGCTGGCTGTTTCCAATCTGGCCCGCACCGTTTACCTGTTACTATCCATTCCGCTTTGGGGCTTTTCAACCGGCGTAAATACCCTGGTGTCCAATCTGATTGGGCAGAATAAACTGGATATGGTTTTGACGGCGGCCTGGAAAACAGGTAAGTTATGCTGGGCAGTTACGATGATGGTTGCAGTGCCGGTTTTATTGTTCCCGGAGAAACTGCTGTATCCATTATTGGGAAAAGAAGACATGAGTTTGATAGGAGAGGCACAGCCGGTATTCTATTTTTTACTGGGGTTATTGAGTTTTTCTACTTTCGGAGCGGTGTTAATGAATGCACTTTCGGGAACAGGCGCTACCTGGTTCGGATTAAAATTGCAGGCACTTTGTGTGGCGGCTTATTTAGGTTACGTTTTTGTGATTACACATTTTACCAGCCTGGGTCTGATCTGGGTTTGGTCGGCAGAAGTGGTGTACTGGGCGTTGATGATTGGGATAGGGTTGGTTTATTTGAGATCGGAAAAATGGCATGGAATGCGGTTCTAGGGATGGACAATGGGTATGCTGAAACGGATGTAAATAATAAAAATAATACTAAAAACACGTGGAAAATTAAAATAATGCTTTTGTTTCGCATTGAAAATCTTTAAACGCTAACCCATGAAACGATTAACGCTGAATTCAAGAAATATCTACGTTGCTTTATTCGTAACGTTCTTTGCATATGCACCTGTATTAAATGCTCAACCCTATGAAACCTGGATTGAGTTTACGAATGCTTCTGGTTGTGCTACAACTTCAACAACAGCTTGTACTGTTCCATTTAATCAGGTTGACTTTTTGGTTAGGCCTCAAAATCCTGAGCCGCCTAAACCTAATAGTACCGCAATTCCACGATTCAAGGCATTTTGGATCACTGGCGATGGTAATTTCCTTTGGTTTGAAAACACTTTAGATGACAGTGGTTCCAGAAACCCCGGTCCTTATAATTATGCAAATGCAGGCAGTTATAATGTATCGGTATATCTGACAGGTAAGTATACTGACAAGAATCCACCACCTGGTGCTTTAAGGCAAATTAATGTTGGACCAGTAAGACAAATTCCTAACTCAACGATCACAGTACCACAATATTCCCCTACCGAATTCAGAAAAATTGATACGCTGCCAGACTTCAGCTTGTTTCCAATTCATGAATTAAGAAGAGATTACCTCACTCCAATCGTCGTTTCCTTTCCTGCAAATATTGACAGCACATGGGCCTATTTGTTCTATAACGGGAAAGTCCGACCAAGAGGACCTTGGCGCCAGATGCCTCTAAAATTCAGGAAAAAAGATGGTATTGCACCGCATTATTTTAATGGGGATAACAGCAAAATTAGCACCAACTCTGTTTTAGATCTGGTTTCTTTTGATGGAAGCACCTATGTGGATGAATTTCGCAATTTGAAGAATTTCTATAAAGATTTTGTTTATTTTCCATTGGAAACGAGACGAGCAAATGAACTTCCCAATGGGTTTACTCAAAAACGATACTTCCCTGAATTTTGGGCTGATAGTTCCCAGACAATAGAGATTGGAGCACAAGATTCTTTAATTTCCTTCTGCCTTGTTGTAACCGGCCCTAAGCCCCTTCCAGTTGCATCCAGAAGCCCTATCAATCAACGGCTTGGACAATATTTTAACATGAATTTTGATGTGGGGCAACCTATCAATATTTTGGATGGACAGCTGCGACCCACGTTTAATGAAAGCAATAAGGTACTCAATCAACAAAAACCTGCTACCCAATATCAATACATCCAGGGAGTATATGTAACTGATGTTAGGTACGTCGCTGCTCATGACCCCAATCAATTAACTGTCAGAAAAATTGAATCCATCGGTAATGGGAAATACAAGGTGACCTTTCACCTTGAAATGTGCAACAAAGGCGGTGCAAATTCAAACAAACAGCAGATTGTTTTGCATGATAGATTCGGTCGTTTTTCAGATTTTTTGAGAAACGATACCCTCTTTAATTCATTAGGAGGTAATAAATACATTGATACGGTTGGGCTAAGTATCCCGGGTATACCCGTCGGTGAGTACGAAATGATGTGCGATGGGTTTGAATTTACAGCAATAACAGACTGTGCGGGTATTAAATCTTTATGGGAGGGAAATGCACAAGAGGCGTTTGAAGTTTGCGTTCGGTTTTTAGAATCTTCTTACACGGAATGTTCACCCAATTTCCCTATTGATAAATGTCAATTTAAGATTGAAGAAACCTGCCCCTGCGTAAAAACACCTGATGTGAACTGTTGCATCTTGATGTACTTACTGTTGGCTGTACTCATTTTGATACTGTTTTTTTGGTTGACTAAACTTCGGAGCTAATCTTTACCAATCAACCAATTTTCCATGAAGTTTTTTCTTTTCCCATTACTTATTCTACTGGGATGGAGTCATGTTGCCTCATGTCAAAATGAAGATTCTCTTCAGGTTGTTCAGAGAATGGATGAAGTCCAAAACTGCTTGAAGAGAAGTCAGGTGGATAGCGCCGTTATGCTTCATAATGACTTATTGCGGTTTTGTGAGCGCAAATCCTTGTGGATCATGTGGTTGAAGAGCCATACCAGAATTGCGTATTACCTTTCAAACGAATTGAATGATCCAAGAAAAGGGGTCAACTACCTCTTGACTGGAATTGCAAAGTTTCCTGCAAAGCCCTCGACCGAAACCCAGGAACAGCTCTCTAAAACTTACATGGCGGTTGGGTATATTTATGAAAATTCATTTTCAGATTTTTATAGCGCATGTAAACAATATGAGAAAGCCTTTGAGATTTTCGTGAACGATTTAGGGGAACACAATGATCAAATTGCAGGGTATATCTATCATAAACTCGGAAACGTTTATACCAGACTGGGGGATTATGAACGCGCTGAAAATATGTTGAAGCGGGGAATTGCCTATGCATCCAAGTATCAATATCCTAATGCTGCCAAGCATGGCGACCTGGCGCTGGCTTTGATAGATCAACGTAAAAATGAAGAAGCGCTGCGTGTAATTCAGGAGGGTATTAAAGTAAATAACACTGGCATAGAATCAAAAATAACACTTAAATCCAGCGAATCTCAGGCATATCTTAATTTGGGTAACCTGGCAGCTGCCCGTAAAGCACTGGCAGAAGTTTTAGGATTAATAAACAAGCTTAGTAAAGAAAATTCGAATACTGATAAGGCCTACTATTTAGCTGGGTACTATGAACTGCTTGCTGCTATTGAGGAGGCAGACAAAAATGTAAAGCAAGCCAATAATTGCTTTCAAAAGGCACTTGCTTTGGAAATCGAATCCTGGCAAACTCCTTTTCGAAGAGAAGTC
>DLXL01000030.1:5236-5813 GCA_003448025.1 Saprospirales bacterium
ATAAGTGGGAAAAAAATATTGTTCTTATGGTGAGTTTCAAATGCGAATAAAAAACCCTCGCGCTGCCTTAACGGCATTTCAACAGGGGTTAAAATGTGTTGTTCCTTCCTTCAATCCAAAAAACGACTTCGATAATCCGGATGTAGGCCGTTTTGCACCAGAGAATACGATTTTTGAGGCGTTAGATGGTAAGGCACGAGCTTTGACCGCACTCAATGAGTTAGAACTCGCGCTCAGCTGCTACGAACTCATCCCTATCGTAGAAGCTAAGATCAGGGCTACCCACTCCTACGAATCCTCCTCCCTCCTCGCCCTCAAAGAAAGCCGAACCCGTTTCCAGGAAGCCATCTCCATCGCATGGCAACTCTTCGAACGCAGTAATGGTAACCCGCAATACGCCGAACGGGCCTTCCGCCTTACTGAATTGTCACGCGGGATGTTGCTGCTGCAAAGCCTGATGCAGGCACAACAATATCTCCCGGAAAACATTAGAAACAGAGATTACGACATTAAAGTGCAGATCGCCTGGCTGGAACATGAAATTGCCCTGGAAAAAGAAAAAAGCGATCAACTCAAT
>DLXL01000030.1:5943-10587 GCA_003448025.1 Saprospirales bacterium
CAGGAGGTGATTGGCAGGTGGGAGCAACAATTGTTTGATTTGAAGCTCGAACGCCAGAAACTGCTGGAGGATTTCCCTTCCTACAATAACCCGGATTCCAATGTATTGCAAGTACTGGCATTAAAGGATGTTAAGCAGCTGCTCCGACCAGGTCAGGCTTTGCTTTCCTATTTCTTCACCGAATCTGAACTATACATTTTCAGTGTTGAACCCTCAGGCCAGTTCCAATGGCGAAAATGGAACTTGCCGGCTGATTTCCGCGAACGGGTACGTTCTTGTATCCGCTATTTATGGGATAAACAGGAATATGGCAAAGAACCGTTCCTGCAAACGGCTGCAGAACTTTATGCCAACCTGCTAGGGCCGGATTGTAATCGCATGGGCGAATCTGTATCCAGTCTCATCATTCTTCCAGATGATGTCCTGATGATGATGCCCCTCGAAACGCTGTTAACGGCTCCGCCATCGTCCAACAAGCCCAATTGGCGGGATCAACAGTGGCTGTTAAAAAAATACAATGTTTCCTACGGGTATTCAGCCACCTTATTACGGGAGCAGAAACAAATCAGCAGGCAAAATGCAGTCAAAACCGCCGGACCTAAACATGTCTTTGGTGGATTTGCCCCCACCTACACACAGTCTGGACAATATCAGCTGCAAAACACTACCGGCATGGTGAAAAAAGTGCAGAGCATGCTCGGTGGAGACGTCTGGACGAAGGAGCCTGATCAGGAGGCCATTTTTAAACAGGAATCGTCCAATTACAGGGTCCTTTTGCTGGCCATGCACGGTATCTCAGATGCGGAACACCCCGAACTGTCGCAACTGCTGTTTGGTGATCCGCAAACCGATCCGGTCAACAACAATATCCTCTACGCAACCGAGCTGCAAATCATGCAATTGCAGGCGGATTTAGTGGTGCTCAGTGCCTGTCATTCCGGATTTGGCAAATTGGAAACGGGTGAAGGCGTCTATTCCCTGGCCCGGGCCTTCGCGGCGGCTAAAGTGCCGGCAACCGTGATGAGTCTTTGGCTGTTGCATGAAAACACCGCTCCGGCGCTGGTAGAATCGTTTTTTTCTTACCTGCAACATGGTAAAACCAAAGATGAAGCATTGAGACTCGCCAAGCAGGATTACCTGATAGACGACCAAAATTTTGAATTGACCCATCCGTTTTATTGGGCCGGACTGGTTGCCGCCGGAGATATGCAATCCATGGAATTAAGCGATCCTGTCCCTCATTGGTTGTGGTATGTACTTGTGGGTATCATGATCCTGCTGTTCGGTCAGTATTGGATCAGGCAACGATCCAGCTGATTCGCTGCTCCTGGCCAGGAATTTTATATATGCTTAAGATTCCATCCACTCATTTTCGGGTTTTTTCCGCACCTTTGCGCCTCCAAATCAGAGCCCAGGCTCCTTGACCACCCATTTCATTTCATCAGCATGCAAGAAGATCTGTTTAAGCGCATTGTATCGCACTGTAAAGAATACGGTTTCATCTATCCATCCTCCGAAGTGTACGACGGCCTCAATGGCGTGTATGATTACGGTCCAATGGGTGTGGAACTCAAAAATAACATCAAGGACTACTGGTGGAGAGCCATGGTGCAAATGCATGAGAACATCACAGGCATTGACTCCGCAATTTTTATGCACCCGCTTATCTGGAAGGCCAGCGGTCACGTAGATGCTTTTAACGATCCGCGGGTGGATAATAAAGACTCCAAAAAGCGCTTCCGTGCCGATGTGCTGATTGAAACGGAGATTGATAAATTGATGGCCAAAGCGGACAAGGAGGTGGAAAAAGCCGCCAAACGTTTCGGGGAGTCATTCGACGAAAAGCTGTACCGCGAAACCAACCCCCGTGTACTGGAATACACCCAGAAAGCGGATGCCATCGAAAAAAGACTGGCGAATGCCATGAAAGCCAATGATATGGCTGATTTGAAAGCCATCATCGAAGAGCTGGAAATTGCTGATCCGGATTCCGGCTCCCGCAACTGGACCGAGGTGCGTCAGTTTAACCTGATGTTCTCCACCCAGATGTCGAACATCTCCGGCGACGACGGCAAACTGTACCTCCGTCCGGAAACGGCACAGGGTATTTTTGTCAACTTCCAGAACGTACAAAAAACCACCCGCCAGAAAATTCCATTTGGCATTGCCCAAATTGGCAAGGCGTTCCGTAACGAAATCGTGGCACGCCAGTTCATTTTCCGTATGCGCGAATTCGAGCAAATGGAAATGCAGTTTTTCGTGCGCCCTGGCACCGAAATGGACTGGTATAATACCTGGAAGGAGCGCCGCATGGCCTGGCACCGCGCCATTACTCCAGTAGAAAAACTTAAGTTTAAAGACCACGATAACCTGGCGCATTACGCCAACGCTGCGGTGGATATCCAGTTTGAGTTCCCGTTTGGCTTCAAGGAGCTGGAGGGGATTCACTCCCGTACCGACTTCGACCTGAAGAGTCATTCAGAGCTGTCGGGCCGCAAACTGCAGTTCTTTGATCCGGAACTCAACGAACATTACATCCCTTACGTGGTAGAAACTTCCGTGGGCTGCGACCGTATGTTTCTCTCCGTTCTTTCCAACGGTTTGAGGGAGGAAACAGTGCCGGATGCCCAGGGGGAAGACAGCACCCGTACGGTATTAAAAGTACACCCTGCGCTGGCGCCTGTGAAGTGTGCGGTGTTGCCGCTCCTGAAAAACAAGGAAGAACTGGTAGACAAAGCCCGGGAAGTGTACGACAAGCTCAAATTCCATTTCCTCTGCCAATACGATGAAAAGGATGCTGTAGGCCGCCGCTACCGTCGCCAGGATGCCATTGGTACGCCATATTGCGTGACCATTGATTTTGAAACCCTGGAAAACGACACCGTTACTATTCGCGAGCGCGACTCCATGCAGCAGCAACGTGTAAAAATCAGCGAAGTGGCTGCCATCGTTGGCGATCGGGTTGATATGAGCAAATTGCTGGAGAGTATTTGATGGGCATTTAAGGTCATTTAGGGGTCATTTAAGGTCATTTAGGGGTCATTTAGGGGACATTTGTTAGGTCATTTAAGGTCATTTGCCCAACGTGGGTTGTCATCCAGAGCGCAGCGAAGGACCTACACAAGTTGGGTAAATGACCTAACAAATGCCCCTTAAATGACCCCTCTAAATGTCCTCTAAATGACCCCTCTAAATGTCCTCTAAATGTCCCCTCTAAATGTCCTCTAAATGTCCTCTAAATGACTTTATAACACATTAGCAATCTGCTCCTTCATCTTTTCCAGTTCATCTTTCATTTGTACTACAATACGTTGGATATCAGCGTCATAGGCCTTTGCGCCCAGGGTGTTGATTTCACGGCCGATTTCCTGCGAGATGAAGTTTAGCGTGCGGCCCAGCGACTCCTGCTTGCCATCCAGTTGTTCTATGAAGTATTTACAATGCTGTTCCAGTCGGATCTTTTCTTCCGACATGTCCATTTTTTCCAGATAGAATAACAGTTCCTGTTCAAATCGATTCGGATCCAGGTTTTCTTTTCCAATACCCTCTTCCATATTGTTCCGGATCCGGTCGCGCATCCGTGTGAAGCGTTCCTGTTCGAAAGGGGTAACTTCGCTTAGCAGCAACATAATGGTGGTTACCCTCAGCCTAAGATCTGCTTCCAACACTTTGCCTTCCTGTTTACGGAAGGTTTTCAGGTGGCTCATAGCCCGTGTAACCGTTTCACAGACTTCCAGCCATTCTTCTTCGTCCATCTCTCCGGAGGCAGCATTTATGACATTGGGGATTCTCAGCAGCGCTGTGAGCATTTCACCACTTGGGATGTTCAATTCTTCGCTTAACCTGGATAGTTCCCGATGGTATCCACGAAAAAGGGCTTCATTCAGGGTTACGGTCGCAGCGCCGTCTGCATTTTGTACTTCCAGCAGCACATCGATTTTGCCGCGATCGCCAAGGTCTGTTACCAGCTTGCGCAATTCAATTTCTTTTTCCTTGTAATCCCCGGGAAGCCGGAGTTTGACATCCGTTACTTTGGCGTTGAGTGCGCGAACTTCTACCGTAATCGTTTTATCGCCAAAACTACCACTGGCCCGGCCGTAGCCTGTCATCGATAGCAGCATAATTGGATTTGAATGAAATGATGAAGAGTTAAAACAGGTTTTATACTTTTGAAATGGGTAAATAGATCCCAAATCGTAATTGGGTCAGAGCACGCAAAAGTAGTTAAAACACATTCTAAGTGCCCATAGAAGAAAATTTTTATGAATAATTTTGTAAATCACTGAAAATGAACGAGGTTGCAGCCTGAAACACCTTTATTTGTACTGTAAAGCAACATCTTGACCGGGATAATCTGATTTTGAATTTAGTCTGGTGTGCGAAATTTTTAACTGAAAGTTTGCTAGGCTGATTTTATGTGCGAACTTTGCACCTCAATTTTTGGAAAAAACCCTGGCTTTTATATAATTCATTCAAAATCAACGAGTTAAAACATGAGAAAGGCTGACCTTGTGAATGCAATTTCCGAAAAGACCGGCGTTGCTAAAGTAGATGTTCTGGTGACGCTCGAAGAGCTTTTCAAGGAAATCAAGTCTACCATGACGAAAGGCGAAAACGTGTATATCCGCAGTTTAGATCGGAAGA
>DLXL01000030.1:10719-16689 GCA_003448025.1 Saprospirales bacterium
TTGTATATCCGCAGTTTTGGCTCTTTTGTTATTAAACGCCGGGCCAAAAAGGTTGGCCGAAACATCAAAAAAGGCAAATCTATCGAGATTCCGGAACACTACATTCCGTCTTTCAAGCCTGCCAAAGTTTTCACTGATGAAGTGAAAAGCCATGTACACTCGTTGCCGGAGGATTAATCACCTCGTATTCCGAGGGAAGAATTGAAGTAGATTTTGGTAAGCCTGGTGTCCAAAAGTAGCTGAATAGTCAGATGAGAAAACCACAGATAGTAACCATTTTTGCCGCTATTGTATTGTTTTCAGTGCTATATTTTGGATTTGATACCAAACCGGCAAAGCATAAAGCCATTGAGAAAACACGTTCTCTGGAGGGAGAAAGCACCAGTTTTCAAACCCTGCTGGAAGATGCAACGGCACATTTGAGTCCGGCACAGTCAGAACAGTTGGCAGCCTTGCAAAAACAATTGGATGCAGCTGGCTCTGAACAGGATAAAGTGCTGATTTTTAAGAAAATATCTGGTCTTTGGTATGATTTTGGCCAGATGCCGGTAGCTGGAGGATTCGCTGAACAGGTGGCTGAACTTGAACAGGCAGATTCATCCTGGTCAGTGGCTGGTGGAACTTTTTTTAATGGATTGGTAAATAGTCAGGATCCGGTGATCAGGCAATATTGCGCTTCACATGCTATAAAAGCTTTTGAAAGCGCGGCCTCTCTGGCCCCGGAAAAAGTAGAACACAGAGTCAATTTAGCGCTGGTCTACGCGGAAAATCCTCCTCCGGATAACCCAATGCAGGCAGTGCTAATGCTTAGAGATCTGGAAACGAAACACCCTGAAAGCCCATCTGTTTACAATGCCCTGGGCAGATTGGCCATCAAAACCGGCCAATGGCAAAAAGCAATAGAGCGCCTGGAAAAGTCCTGGTCGCTGGATAATAGAAATCTCAACACACCCTGTCTGCTGGCACGTGCCTACGATGGGGTTGGAAATGCAACAAAAGCAACCGAGTGGGCGGAACGCTGTAAAGACCGCTAACTCATAACTCATAACCTGCCTGCTAAATCAGGCTCTTAAACTATAGCGCAGTATGCCTTGCGGAAAAAAACGTAAAAGACACAAAATTGCTACCCACAAACGTAAAAAGCGTTTGCGGAAAAATCGTCACAAAAAGAAGCGTTAAGTAACTGAACCACAGGCACTTGGTAATCATTTTATCAGGCATTGCCGGATTCAGCGACAACGACGCGGACGTCGAATCATAGCGAAACTTTCCGGGGGCGTATGCTGCCGGAAAGTTTTTCGCTGTATGCTGCAATACAATTCCATTGGAATTCAAACCTGATTGGCAGCCACTTTATTCGGTTTATTGGCAAGCTTTTTACCCCAAATTTTTCCCGAAAGATCGGGACTTTCGCTGCACATCTGACTACCCCAAACAGATATGAAACAGCCCTCCTTGCTCAATGATACTGTTTTCCCAGCCCCTGCCGGTTGAACCCAACAACCGGAATTTCATTGCCAATCCAGCCGCATATTCCCGACGGCCATTTCCCTGCCGCCTGCCCTCCGGTGCTTGGTGTGGAGGCTTTTTATGTTTTTGGGAATACCATTCCCCTCCTCCCGAATTGCTCCTGTACCTGTGAAAAACAATCATACATCCTCGTGGATAAAGAACTAATTATCAATGCCACTGAAACCGGCGTTGAACTTGCACTGATCGAGAACGGCAAACTTGCCGAACTCCACCACCAGAAAACCAATAATAACTTTACGGTAGGAGATATATTTATTGGTAAAATCCGGAAAATGATGCCCGGATTAAATGCCGCTTTCGTTGATATCGGTCATCGAAAGGATGCTTTTCTACACTATACTGACCTCGGCCCAAAATTGCGTTCTCTGGTAAAATGGTCGAACGGCGTTATCAATGGAAGTATCAATACACCCAAGCTCGATAACTTCAAATACGAAGAAGATATCATCAAGACCGGAAAAGTAGATCAGGTCCTAAATAAACGTTTCCCAATACTGGTTCAAATCCTGAAGGAACCCATTTCCACAAAGGGCCCTCGCTTATCCTGCGAGCTGACGCTTCCAGGACGTTATATGGTATTGTCTCCGTTTTCAGATACCATTTCCGTTTCGAAAAAAATAGCTAATCCGGAAGAACGCAAAAGGCTTCATGCGTTGGCAGAAAGTATCAGGCCTAAGAATTTTAGTTTGATCATTCGCACGGCAGCTGAGGGTAGAAAAGTTCAGGAGTTGCACGAAGAACTCATGCAATTGCTGGCTAAATGGGAGGAGATCTTCAAACAACTCAAATCAGAAGCTCCACCAGCTAAACTGCTGAGCGAACTCGACAAAACAGGTAGCGTGTTACGCGATCTGTTGACCGACAATTTCAGCCGGATCGTGGTAAACGACAAGGATTTATATGCTGATATTCGGGGATACCTGCAAAATATCAGCCCGGAACAGATCAATATCGTTCAGCTGCACAATAATAACAAGCCGATTTTTGATGCTTTCGGTGTTACCAGACAAGTTAAAGCTGCTTTTGGTAAAACTGCTACGATGAGCTCAGGTGCTTATCTGGTGATTGAAAAAACGGAGGCCATGCACGTGATCGATGTCAACAGTGGACACAAAATTGTGAGCAATGATGTGGAGCAAACCATTTTTGGCGTCAATCTGGAGGCTGCAGAGGAAATATGCCGTCAAATCCGATTGAGAGACATTGGCGGATTAATCGTGATCGACTTCATCGACATGAAGAATCTGGAGCATAAGAAGCAATTGAGCAAGGCTATGGAAGATTTTATGCGCAAAGACAGGTCGCAGCATACCATTCTTCCACTCTCCAAATTCGGCTTAATGCAAATTACCCGTGAGCGCGCGCGCCCGGAGGTGATGGTTAACACTGCTGAAATGTGTCCAACCTGTAATGGCACCGGACAAGTGAATGCTACCATTCTACTCACCGATGATATTGAGCGCGATCTGGAGTTCATCATGCAAAGCAGACCCAAATCGCCGCTTCAACTTCGTGTTCATCCGTATTTGGAAGCCTATCTGAAAAAAGGCCTGCCTAACCGTCAGATGAAATGGTTCCTGCGTTACAACAGGTGGATTAAGGTTACTCCTAATGCAGATTACCACCTCACAGAATACCGCTTTTTTGATGGTAATGAAGATGAAATCAGGATGAATTAAGCGGAATGACTCAGACTTTTGACTGGTTCACAGGGGCGCCCTGTGAACCAGTTTTTTTTGTGGGCAGCGTAAATTTTTGTACTTTTGAAAACAGAGGTTAACGCAATACCCCGCTGACCATGAAAAAACCAATGCTGCTTATTTGTTGTCTACTGCTTTTGGCACATATAAATGCGCAACAAGCACCTATTCTGGACATTTCTACACGCCCGGATGGAAGAGTTGAAATTACCGTGGCCAGCACTGAAGACCACTACTACGTTTTGCATGTTCGTCATGACCAGGCGAGCGCGTTTGAGCAAGCCACGGCTATTCAACCAGGTGTAAACGGCTCTATCCACCTCACAGAACCTCTGGCTGCGTATCCATTGGCCCATTACAAGGTTACAGAGCATTTGTTGTCCAATCCGGCAGACACAGATGGCGATGGCAAAAACGATCTGGAGGAACTGGCTGATCTGAATACTTACAGTCCATTTAATGTTGCCAAACCTATTGATTTTCATGACGGAACAGTATGTATTCCCGATCGCGCAACATTCAAAAAATTGTCGTTTACATCTCCGGCTACAGGCGATAGCACAACGGAATTAGTAAAGTTTTTTATCCATAACCGGGATGAGGCTGAACCGGAGTTGTTTTTTGTCAACAGCAATACACACGAACTACATACAGAATTTGCCCATGCCATTGGTTATACCAATGACGGCACATTGATGACGGGTACTATTGCGTTTCACCCCTTTGTGATGTCGCCTAATGGTTCGTTGGGTGTTTACCGGTTTTTCTTTCATGCCAACAGTTCCTTTCCCCTGGCTTACATCAGAAAAGCGATGGAGTTATTGGCTGCCAATATGCCCTTTTTAAGAAATAACTTGTGTTATTATCCACTGGAGCCAGTTGGTTTGTCACTATATTGGGAGGAGAAGGAGGCGTATGATGCCTCCAGGGTTTCGGTTCTTTTTGAAGCGGATTTGTTTGAAGACCTGGACTATCAAGCCTATCATGTAGCTGAAGGGTTTGGCTTATTACGGCAACTGTTGCCTGGTGAAACGCCCCATGGTAGAGATATTGTTGTTTGTGAGACCCTGCCCAATGAGTTGCCCAGAGTAGCCGGCATGATAACTTCCGTGATGCAAACGCCGCTATCACACGTCAATCTAAGAGCCATCCAGGATCGGGTGCCAAATGCCTTTATCAGAAATGCGCTGGATCAACCTGGCATTGATACCCTATTGGATAAATATGTATATTATAAAGCAGACAGGCTGGGATTTACCATTAGGGAGGCTACATTGAGTGAAGTAGAGGCCTTTTTTAAGGCATTACAGCCAGCCCATCCTCAAAAACTAGTCCGCGATTTGAGTATGACCCGCATCTTGCCACTGGACAGTATACAATTCGGCCATGCAAACAGTTTTGGGGTTAAATGCGCCAACGTTGCTACCATGCGCCGGTTTGGATTTGCTGAGGGGGTAATTCCTGATGGCTTTGGCATTCCGTTTTACTTCTACGATGCCTTTATGCAATACAACGGGTTTTACAACATAGCTAAAAACATGTTAGACACCCCGGAATTTCAAACAGATTATGACGTTCAGGAAGCACAACTTGCCTGGTTCAGACAGTTGATCATTGATGCCACGATGCCAGACTGGATGATGGAGGCGTTGGGCAATATGCAGCAATCCTTCCCGGTGGGGACGTCCATTCGTTGTCGTTCAAGTACAAATAATGAAGATTTGCCGGGATTCAGCGGTGCTGGCTTGTACGATTCCAAAACACAGAAACCATCTGAAGGGCATATAGCCAAATCTATCAAAGAGGTCTTTGCCAGTCTTTGGAATTTCAGGGCATTTAATGAGCGGTCTTTCAACAGAGTAGACCATTTTACCGTGGCTATGGGTATATTGGTACATCCCAATTTCAAGGATGAAAAAGCCAATGGCGTGGGCGTTTCAACTGATCCTTTTTACCAAACGGAAGGCACTTATTACCTGAATACCCAGTTAGGGGAGGATCTGGTAACTAATCCTACAGGACCTTCTACACCGGAAGAAATATTGCTGGATGTTGTACAGGTAACAGAAGACGATTTTATTGTGATGAGTGCTTCCAACCTGCTGCCGCACGATTCTTTGATCATGTCGCCGCATTATCTGGATCAAATGCGGCAATATCTTGGGGTAATCCACGAACAGTTCAAGGTGCTATACAATGCTGAAAAGCAGGAGGATTTTGCCATGGAGATAGAGTACAAGATAGATGCAAATAATGTGCTCACTATCAAGCAGGCCCGCCCTTGGGTTTCGTTCCAGCAAAAAAGTGAAGCCCCTCCACAGCCTTCGGCTTTTCATGACGGATTTGCCTTGTTTCCCAATCCAGCCGGCTCATTTGTGTTTCTGCAATCTGAATTAAAATCAGCTTTAACAGTACATATCTACACACTTCTGGGACAAAAAATAGCCGACGAGTCAATAGACCTGCGCAAAAGTCGCTGGCCAATCGCTGTGGGGCATTTGTCACCAGGTGTTTACATATTAAGCATTTGGGATAAAGATGGCCATAGGCTCTGGAGTAGTCAGTGGATAAAGGGGTAATTTTAAGGTCATTTAAAGAGTCATTCATGAGATTAAATAAAAAAGGTCATTTAAGAGGCTCTCAGTCAAAATGACCAAAATGACCTCCCAAATGACCTTTAAATGACCTCCCAAATGACCTCCCAAATGACCTTTAAATGACCTCCCAAATGACCTCC
>DLXL01000030.1:16886-17097 GCA_003448025.1 Saprospirales bacterium
CTGACCCCCAACCCCCCAGTTCTACTTCCTCACCAGATTGCCATTTTCGTCTTTAACCACGTACGCATCTTTGTAGCCACGCTCAATCAATTCCTGAGCTACTTTTTTCGCAGTATCCAGATCTGCATAGGTTCCAATGAGAATGAGTGTCATGCCCGGAGAATTCTTGGCCGGGCGTTTTTCAATGATACCCAGATCTTCCACAGGATCA
>DLXL01000030.1:17274-17671 GCA_003448025.1 Saprospirales bacterium
CCTCAAAGCTTTCCGGCTTGGATAATGCAGCAATACGTACCAGATATGGCAGGCCTTTTTTAGGACCTGCAATGGTTGGTTTGGTGTCAGGTGTGGTGCTATAAACCACAGGCGCCAAGGGATCCGGTTCTTTGATTTTAACCGTTTTGGGGGCACTTGGCGTGGTTACCGGAGGAATCAGGTGGTCGCGAATCTCGGGGTCGTCTGCTCGTTCTGTGATGATATTGACATCTGTAAACCCGCGAACCATGGCAATTTTTTTGGCAGATTCGGCTTCAGCATAGTTTTTCCAAATACCCATCCTTACTTTGGTATAACCATTTTCCGTATTAGAGTACAAATTCCCAACGCCGTTCATACGGGAATAATCCGAAATGGATACCCTCCGATCAGCAGG
>DLXL01000133.1 GCA_003448025.1 Saprospirales bacterium
ATCCGCGTCATCCGCGTTCCAAAATAAAATCCGCGTTCCAAAAAATCCGCGTTCCAAAAAAAAATCTGCGTTCCCATGTTATCCGAGTTCCCCCCCGTGTCTAAAGCCGAATGGCTGAATCAGATTGCCAAAGATCTCAAGGGCCGCCCTATGGAAGAACTGCTGTGGACGCGTACGGACGGCACAGTGGTAACCCCTTTTGTGCATGCCGATGATTTCCCGGAGCCGCCGGCTGCATTGGCGGCGGAATCCAGTGGATGGGAAATCTGTGAAGAAATATCAGTTTCCGATCCTGTAAGCGCCAGCCGGCAGGCTATGGATGCCCTGGAAGGCGGCGCTGAGGGTCTGAGCTTTGTGCTGCATACACCGCTGGATGCCGCCGGATTTGCCCAATTGATGGAGGGCATTTATCTGGATTACATCGGCTTGCATTTTGCCGGTAAGGCAGTGCAAACCAATCCGGGTATCTTTTTGGCGCAACTGGAAAGTCTGGCCGCGCAAAAAGGCCTGGCCACCACGGCACTAAAAGGAAGCCTGGCCTACGATCCGGTACCTGTTTCCAGCGTGGTGGACTGGCGTTATCTGGCCGATCTGATTGAATATGCCCGCGATAAATTTCCGCATTTCAAACTCATACGGGTGGCCTCCGGGGCGGATACCCCTCTGAAAGACACGCTTCAACATGCCAACACCTATCTGAGCAAACTTGCGGAAAAAGGTCTTTCCGTGGCCGAGATTGCCCGAACGATGGAGTTTTCTATCTCCATTGGCAAAAGCTATTTTGTGGAAATCGCCCGTTTGCGCGCCCTCAAACTGCTTTGGCTGAATGCCCTCCAAGCCTGGAACGCTCCCCTGGAACTCCCCTCCATCTCTGTGCATTACCAGCCGGAAACCTACACTGACGATCTTTACACCAATATGATCCGCGCTACTACCATGGCCATGTCGGCCGTGCAGGGCGGCGCCTCCCGACTCACTGTACGGCCCTACGATGCCGGCCGGGAATCTCAGGCAAAATATCCGGCTACCTTCTCCCGCCGCATTGCCCGCAACGTTCAACACCTGCTTAAAATGGAAAGCGCGCTCGATGCCGTTTCCGACCCCGCCGCAGGCAGCTATTACATCGAAACACTGACCCAAAAACTGTCCAGGGAAGCCTGGGAAACGATGGGACGATGAACGATGAACGACGGCACGATGGACGACGGGACGATGGCACGGTTATGCCGCGATGCGGTAATGGGATCGCGTCCGTATGCCTGAGCTGCCAACGCTGAGGTGCTACGCACCATGCTCATTCGTCATGCCATCGTTCATCGTCCATCGTGCCATCGTTCCTCGTGCCATCGTGCCATCGTCCCGTCGTTTCCACGCTTTCCATGGCGCGCTCGCTGATGGCGGTTATGGATAGTGCAGGATTCACGCCTGGGTTGGCGGAGATCATGGAGCCGTCGCAGACGAGTATGTTCTGATAGCCATACACCCGGTTTTGGGCGTCAATGACCCCGGTTTCGGGACTGTCGCCCATGACGGCGCCGCCGAGAATATGTGCGGTGCCGGGAATACCCATGAGCGGGGTGAGTCCGAAGGCAAAAGCCTTTCCTTTCATGATTTGCTCAAATTTCCGGGCCAGTTCGATGGCGCGCGGAATGAAAGCGGTGGGTTTTTCCTCGCCTACCACGGCGGTCCGCATGCTGCCCCACCAGGTGCGCCGGAAAGTGATGGTACTGTTGAGGGTTTGCATAAACAGCATCACCTGGGAGTTTTTGGCCCAGTCTTTTACCCGGAAATATTTCCAGTATTGCCGCGGATGCAGGAGCAGATCTGCCAGCATTTTGAATGACCGCACCAGGGCGTTGGGACCTTCCACAAAAGGAAGGAAGGTGAGTCGCCAGGCGCCCGAGCCGGAGCCATAGCGACAAAGTTCGAGATGACTGTGTTCGTCGGTGTCGAGGATGGCGCCAATGGCTATGCCCTGCGACTGATCGGCATGGCCCTCGAGTTGTGTAACCGCAATCAGGCTCTCGTTGTTGGTGCGCACCTGCTTGCCTACCATGTCGGACAAGCGGGGCAGACTGCTTTTTTTGAGTTTGAGCAGCAGCGCTACCGTGCCCAGCACGCCGCCGGCAAACACCACGCCGCGGGTGCGCAGGGTGGTGGATGTTTTGAAAAAGCGTGTGGCATCCCGGAACGTCACTTCATACCCCTCCGAGCCGTCGGGGGGGCCTACGGGACGCACATCGGTAACCTCTTTTTCGGCCAGGATTTCTGTGCCGAGTTGTTGGGCCAGGTAGAGGTAATTTTTGTCCAGGGTGTTTTTGGCGTTATACCGACAGCCCGTCATACAGGCGCCGCAGTAAGTACAACCGCTGCGCTCGGGCCCTTTGCCGCCGAAGTACGGATCTGGCTGTTTTTTACCTGTTTTGTCAAAAAAAATGGCCACATGCGTGGGGTGTACCTCACCGGCTTTGCCGATTTCGGAAGCCAGTTGTTCCAGCGCCTTTTCGCCGTCGAAAAAACGCGGGTTGGGTGTAGCGCCGAGCATGCGGCGGGCGCGCTCGTAGTAGGGCATCAGTTCCTGCTCCCAATCGGCCAGGGAGGCCCAGGAGCCCGTTTGGAAAAAAGCTTTTTTGGGGATAGGCAGCGTATTGGCGTACACCAGCGAGCCACCGCCTACGCCCGTGCCCGATACGATGCCAACATGCCGGAAAATAGTAATCTTCATAATCCCGAACCAGCGCAGCGAAGGCAGCCACAGCCAGCGCGAAAGACTCCAGTTGGTGCGCGGAAAATCTTCCGTGCGATACCACTTGCCCTTTTCAATAACCAAGACCTTATATCCTTTTTCCGCCAGCCTCAGTGCGCTCACCGAGCCGCCGAAGCCCGAACCGATGATGATGTAATCGTACTCCATGGCGTGAAGGTAAGGAATGGAGAATATCCAATAACCAATATCCAATGTAGAATGTCCAAGTGGGGCGGGTGTTTGGCGTCAGCACAATTGTATGGCTTTTTCTCGCCTGAATAGCGAAAAAAAAACATGACGCCAAGCAGATGCCCATGACCTCGCAAGAGGTCCAACCTTTGTAGCACAAATGCCGGGGAAAACGCACCTGACCTCGCAAGAGGCCCAACCATTTTACCAAACCTTGCATGCGTTTGCTCATTCTAGCATCATCAAATTCAATGCCCGTAACATTTCCTGATCCTGGCCTCGCCAGTACCAGGAAAACGGGGTGATCCAAATGGATGAACATGGCGCCAAGGAGGCAAATAATTGCTTTTCTATTTGCTCCAGATCCTGCTTCTTGGCGCCTAAAGCATCATAAATGGAACGACTCAGCATGGTCAGGTCGTTGCGGGAAAGTCCTGCCGGCTTACTCGTAGTTAAGTTCATGTATCTGAAATTGGGATAACTGCCCTCCATAAAATCATAGAGCGATTCAATAAAAAGGGTTCGTTGGGGCGTTTGGTTTCTGTGTATGCGATATCGCAGTAAAGCGCTATTAGCCCTGTACGTTGTGATAAATTCCTGGTAAATTTTTCTGAGTTCCGTAACCTGTTGCCGTTCTTCCTTGCCCAGTTTTTTCCATACCTGAGCGTTAAGTTTTTTCAGTTGTGGCAACCAGATGCGTTCCATTGTATCACGGGTGACTGCAAGCGCTTTATTTTGACTGGGATAAATGGTGTCGTAGGCCCAAATTTCCGGATACAAATAATGCAGGCTGCCTATGGGCTCACACAACCAGGTAATGAGTTCATCCGGAGTGGCTGTTTGTTTCAAATACTGGATTTTAAAGCAAAGAGCATCCCAGGCAGATTTTGCGATGCCGTTTGTGCCGGATTCTTCAGCATAAAACCAGGTTTTTTCTTTTACAGCCTCCTCATAATCAAGCCTGTACAATCGGTCCAGTGTAGCTTCCCGAAATGGAAATCCATGGTAATGGTCAATAATGAAGGCTTTATGCCACTTTTCATCCGGATACTTTGCCGGTTCCAGTGGCGCTATCCCAATCGAATCTTCAGGAGCCCAGGGCGCGTACACGGAGCAAATGATTTCAAATACAGGCGCTAAAACCGCCTGCTGTGTCGAGTCCAGTTGGGCATTGTTAGCTGAACTAAGATGCTGAAAGCATGCCCGTGCATCTGTTCTGTAGTCGGTCCAGGAATGGGTTCGCAGGTAGCGCTTAGTCACAGAATCCACCAGTGCGCGCGTTGCGTCTTCCCAGTGTAACAGCGGCGTAAACGGCAAAAACAAGGAACTGTCCAGTTCCAGTTCCTGCTTTGCATAATGTAGCTTTCCGTCTTTTAATTCATAGGTACTCCTGATGCCATTGCCTTTGCCAAACACGGTTCGTCCCTGTTCGTCCCAGGCACTTTCCTGTTCAATATAGCCATTACCCGTTGGAAAACCTGCACTAATGCTGGTGCTTTCATATAATTTCTGTCCGTTCTCATGGAAAACAACCGTAGCAGATGAATCAATGTATTGGTTAGTGCTATCCCTGTAATGCCTGTAATTGGTCCTGAATGCTTTTCCGGAAGCATAGTATTCAGACTCTGTGCGGACCTGAGGGCGCTGAGTTT
Source organism: Saprospirales bacterium (assembly GCA_003448025.1). Classification (GTDB taxonomy): domain Bacteria; phylum Bacteroidota; class Bacteroidia; order Chitinophagales; family Saprospiraceae; genus M3007. The sequence continues at coordinate 4,588 of DLXL01000133.1, forward strand.
CTTCCTGCCATAGTTGACCATTGGGATAAAACCACTGTTTACAGGAGTCCTGACCTTCGGCATTAAAGTAACTCCGTTGGAGCAGCCGGTCGCTGGAGTCACGTTGCTCTTCCATTACCGGAATGCCGTTTTTTACCTGTAAGGCATAATAAAGATGACCATCCTTTTTAGACAAAAGGCCCGTATACCTGGTATCCACACCCGCTTGCCCGAACAGGTCGGTGGCAAACAGCCGGTTGAACTGCGCACGGGCAAAACGATGGATCAACAAGGCATGGTCTTCATCACGAAAAGAAATGTCACAACCATAATACGTACGGAACGGCGCTCCAAGTCGCTTCAGAGAAGAAAGGTGCTCCAGTAAGCGGTCCAAGCAGGCAATTTCCTCCGGAGAGAACGAAAGGGAGTGCAGAGCTTTGATAAAATCTTGCTCATAATCAGGCAGGTACGCCATCAGTTGTTCCGTATCCGAATTGTCGAAAACCCAAAAGCTGGCGGAGGCAAAAAAGAAAAATCGCTGAATGGAATCCATTGGGCTAATCCATTGATGGATTGCGGTGGAGTCTAACGTATGTCCGCCTGGTTTGTAATAAGCATTTGTGACCAGGTAAGCAAATTCTCCTGCAGGATCGCAACTTTTAAAAAAATCGTAGGCCGGGAAAAGCGGTTTTTGTGCAACGACGGAGCACTGAAGTAACAAAAAGAGCGGCAGAAAGTATTTCATGGAATAGTCTGGGCAAAATATCATACAAGTTTATGACAAATGTCATGCTGCCATGATCGTGAATAGTAATTTCTTTGGAAAAACTAATGTCATGAAAATCCTTTCTGTTGTTCTTTTCTGGGTTTGTTTTGTGCCAGGGTTGTATGCTCAATGGGAGCCCACCAGCGGCCCAAATTATTACTGGGTAAACGGTATAAAACGTTTTGGCGACCACACTTTTGCCGGCACCAGGGGGATGCTTTTTAAACGATTAAAAGCGGAAAGTACCTGGCAAGTGGTTGTCGATACGCCGGCACAATTTTTTCCCGGTCCGTTTTTTCAATTTGACAACCAGCTTTTTACCTATTCGATTGCCGGGATTTATCGCTCAGGCGATGGGAATACTTGGGAAGATATTACACCCACGGAACATCCCGTATCGAGCTATTATTTTCGGGATTCTGTAATATTTACGGTAGAGAGATCCCAGCCGGAATCCCGGGTATGGCGAAGCAGCAATGGAGGGGATAGCTGGCAAGCGGTTCTTGAATTCTCCAACATCAGTAACGTATATTTTTTGGGTAAAGTTGGAAACAACTGGTATCTGTGGGTGAACGCAGCCAACATAAACGGACCCAGAATTTTTACATCTGATGATGGAGGTAACACCTGGACGGATCTTGGCGCATTATCCAATTTCTCCTCTGCAAATTACTCATTAGCACCTATACAAATAGGCGACCGTCTTTACATGACGGGTAATTTAGATCCTGGTATCCAATGGACGGATGATGGAGGCCAAACCTGGTTCTCTTCCAGTTCGGGCCTGCCGTCTTTTGGCATCAACCGTGTTACTGCAAAAGACAGTGTTTTGTTTTGTTCAAATTACAGAAATATATATTCCTATTATCGTTCCCTGGATGGTGGGCTTACATGGAATCCGATTGCTCAAGCTTTGGGAGGGATATCCAATATTTTTATTGCTTCTGATGCATTATACCTGTTCACCTATTACAACAGTCTGTATCGCTCCACCGATTACGGCGTTTCCTGGCAGTGGGTAAGCGGATTTACTGCTGATCCGGATTTTAGACCGGGTTTTTTCTGGGAATCAGAAGGCTGGATTGCTTTCTTTGGTTACGGAGGCATTTATCTATCCAAAGATCAAGGTTTGCATTGGCAACTGGATAGAGAGGGTATGGTTCCCCTCAGATCTAATGTAAGCAATATAGCTCACAACCAACACGGATTGTTCGCTTTGTCTCTTCCCGGCATGCACCGCTCGAATGACTCAGGTCAACATTGGACTTCGGTACTAAACGGCTTTTTACAATTACCCTTGCTAACAGGAGACAATAATCTGACGGCCACTTCCTCCTCCTTGTTTTGTGTGGTACCTTCAGAAGCGGTGTATCGTTCCACAGATCAGGGTGAGAACTGGCAAGTATCGTTTCCCGGAGTAGTAATAGATCAACCCTTTATGATTACCGGTAATGGCAATACCGTTTGGATGCTTGCCACAAACCGAAAGGTTTTCAAGACAGAGGATGACGGGTTAACCTGGGAGCATATCAGCACCTTGCCGCTGGATAATTACTCTTTTTTCATTACCGCCGCCGATACCCTGATTTGTGGTGGAGGTTCTTCCTACACTGTGTCCTTTGATCAGGGCTTAACCTGGGAACAAAGGTCTTTTTTGGGGCTGGAGACGAATTTCTCCTGCAGAAAAATGACCTTCAGTAATGGGCGTTTCTATGCCAGAGGTACATTACAAGGAGCTACAGAGGTGTTCCTTGGTTATTCCACCGATCTGATTCATTGGGAAAAGCGGGTGATTCCGGAAGCATTACCCAGTCAGCAAATTGCACCCTATGATGTGTTCGCCAGAGATAGTCTGATAGTGGTACCTTTCAGCTTAAGGCAAATTTTCTTGTCTAGGGACTATGGACTTACCTGGGAAAAGTTGCTGATTCCACTGGAAGTGGCCACTGACTTCTGTCAGGACCTGGCAAGCGACGGAGAGTATTTATACGCCGGCACTGCCATTTCGGGGGTTTGGCGTAGCAAGTGGTCGGACCTGTTAAGCAGCTCAACCTATTCGCCTGAGAAGCAGCGGATAAGCATACAAGTATCTCCCAATCCTGCATCAGATCGTCTGGCAATTAGCTATTTTCTTGCCCAGAACGATAAGGTACGTATCGCCTTACACAATTTACAGGGCCAATTGGTTCACGAGTGGGCCCCGGGCCACCGCTCCAGCGGTTGGATGGAAGAGGTACTCTTTATCCCAACCAGCATTCCATCAGGGAACTATATCCTGCGGTTAGAGACTTCGAATGCACAGGGGAGCGCAAAGGTGCTGGTGTTACCCAGATAACATTTGTTGCTCTGCGGTCATTGTCCAATATTCAACATTCATCAACCCATGCTCCCTACCTTTAAAAAAACCGGCGCCTTTGCCAGCTACACCGCCGCTGTTTTAGGACTGCTGTATATCGTAGTAACTGCACTGGGGCTGAATGCGCTGGCGTCTCCGCAGGATCCCATCAGCGATCCCTACTTCACCCTGATGGAAAGCCTGATCCTGTTGATCGTTTGTGCCATGACCATTGCTCTGGTAGCTGTGTATGGCTACGCTGAAGCGGAGGTAAAGCCCTTTGCCCTGACGGCGCTGCTGTTTATGGCGTTTTGTGCCGGCATTACCTCTTGTGTACATTTTGTGATCCTGGCCACCCGAAACACTCCTGAAATGGCGCAATGGCCTGATTTTGCCCTGCTCTTTTCTTTCCGCTGGCCTTCGGTAGCCTATGCACTGGACATTCTCGCCTGGGATTGGTTTTTCCCGATTTCCATGCTGTTTACCCTGCCGGTGATCCGGCGAAGCACGGGCGCCAAAAGTTTGTGGTGGCTCACATGGGGTTGTATTTTATTAAGTTTTGCCGGACTTTTGGGGGTGCCTTTGGCCAATATGCAGGTCCGGAACATCGGTATTCTGGGGTATG
>DLXL01000078.1 GCA_003448025.1 Saprospirales bacterium
CAAGATTCATGCAACAAAGCCTCTGTAAATTACCTTTAGTGATAAGATATTTTTATTTATCGTTGGTGCTAACGGTTTGCATCCACGTCAGCCGACCCGCTTAGGGGCGGTTGGCGTGGATGCGTTGTTCTGCACAGTATTTCTTTTTAATCTTTTATCATCTTTATTGCCATTGTTTTATTGCTGTCGTTTTCAAGGTAGCAGTAATAAATCCCTGATGCTAAATGGCTTACTTCTATTTTGATTTTGTCACCTTGACTGGCTACTACATTTTTCCTCAATACTATCCTTCCAAGATTATCCGCAATAACTAAATCCGAATTTATTCCATGCTGCTTTACTTGAAAGATAGCAAATTCTTTTACTGGATTATTGATTAAGTTAAATTGGTAAGGTTGTTCAGTTTTATGTCCAGTCGAGTTTGTTCCACTTACCATTACTTCAGTTACTTTAGTAGTCTCACCAGAATTTGAACAATCTCCATTTGGATTTACAATCGTCTCAAACCCATTTACAGTCAATATTATCTGATAGTTTCCATTCGGTAATTGCCCAACTTGAAAAGTGTCAATTGATGGGCAAATGGTATCTAATGGCCCTATTGCGTAGCAGCCTTTTATCTTTATTAATTTATTACTTGTATCAATTTCCATTTCCGTGTAATCAAGGTCACATCCCGCACTTGCGGTTCTTATTTCGCCGATAACCAAAACGGTATCATCCATTGTGGGTGAAATTGGAATTATGCGAATGCTATCAATCCAAACGTATTGAGCCGACAATTTCAACCCTATGAGCAACAGTAAGGTGATTTGACTTATCTTTTTCATTTTTCTTTTTTATTGTGCAGAACGTTGGCACTGCTGCCGTGCCGACGTTTAGGAGGTATGGTCGGTAGTGGATTGTTAGTGGCATATTTATTGTCAATTTTCATACCAAAAAGTTCGCGGCTGGGATGTATATTCCCAGCCGCTTGAACGGTTAGCCTTGACGTTATTCAGGTAAAGACGCCTTTTTGTAAAGTGTCACTTTACTACTGTCAATAAACGGATCATCTGCTGTTCGGTTTGTTGCTTGAAAGTAGATGTTCATCTGAACACTATCTGGGTATATGCGACAGTGTATCCTTGAAAAATACCAATAAACACCACCAAAACTACCACAAACAGGACTTACATCTCCCATTACATATTCATTTTCACCCAACTCTTTTGTGACTCCGAGTGTCCGGTAGGACAGCCCCAAAGACCCATATTTAACATAGTATGGGAATGACTTGCCGGAATGTGCCGAATTGGTACCATCGAATATTATAGTGTCTAAGCATGAGCTGCCTTCTACCACGCCCATGTAAAGATTGTCGGAACAAACGCCCACATTGTTGAGCTCAAAGCATCTATCCAAAAGTTCGCACGATCCATCTGCACAGACTTTGTGCGTGGGGCAATCTGGGCAATTTTGGTCGTTGCAGGCACTGAGAAGCCCAATAAAAGGCAACAACAGGAAGAAATGATTTTTGAATTTTTTCATGACAGGAGAATTTGTTTTTAGGTTTTAGAAAACCAAGATTTTGAAATTTTGTGCTTGGGAGCCACCAGTACAGTGTACGATATATGCCCCTTGGGGAAGGTCGCCTATAGAAAGTTGGAGCAAATGGCCTCCCGGCGAAACATCTCCGGAGTATGCGACCTTAGCCAAGTGTCCATTAACATCGAACAGTCTAATTTGAAGGTTCGTTTCCGTCTCGGCATTGACCTGTACATTCAGCCAATCACTTGTCTTACTTGGGAAAACGGCGAACTTGACGACTTGTGTGGCGACCGACCGACCTTTTACAGGACGCTCGAAATTCTCGCCTCCGTTGATGCAAGACACACCCCTGATTTCGTTGTCGAATTCACGAGTGAGTACAATCACGCCGCTGCCAGGCACGGTCGGCAGATTGTCCCAAGACCCGAAAAGCGAGAGGAAGAAGCCGACCCCACCCAGCCGATTGGCTAAGCTGTTGACGGCGCTCAGTGGGAAGGTATTCGTGCCATCCGGCCCAGATTGCGAGCCGACAATATAGTTGGCGTACTTTTTTGCACAACATTCTTCATTGATAGGATCTGCGGCACTTTCTACAACCCCAAGCAAGTAGTAGTCGCTTGCTACACCTGCTTCCGAGCGCCAGCAGCCATAGCCACGGGTTCGGAGGTAGTAAGCACTGAAAAGTGTCACCCGGATTGGTGCATTTGGCGCAAGAGAAAAAGTCCTGCTGCCTGTAAGTAGTGCAGCATCGCGCGTTTCGTCTAAACACCCATTAGAGTTTTTAATAGAGAATGGTGTTGTAATAAGGGCCTGAAGTCCACTTATAAACTGATTTATTTGATTGTTGGTGGGGATATTGCTCCCTGATGTACTGTCAAGAGTTTGAACATAATACTGAAGTGCCGGACCAGCTAGGTCGAGAAGCTTTATCCAAAAATCGGGGTTCCATGATGATTTGCATGAAGAATTAAGCGTGGCTCGTCCTGCCGCTATAGGAGTAATATCGCCCGTCTTCCCTTGCAGAGCACCGATCCATGCCCAGTCCTCCGCTGTAGCCTCCGAGCCCTTACTCACCCAGCAACTTCGAACTTTCGATAATATCCGTAGCCTGGAGGTATATTGGTAATAAACGTGTAAAGGGCGTGTACAATCGCATTCACTTGGTATGTTGGTATTATAATTTCCACTGCCGCTTAAGCAGGCAAGAAAAAAGGCGAGTTCCGAGGCTTCTGTAGTTACGCTTTCAGGATCCTCACTTACCGGCAGGTTACTCCGTATTAGCTTTCTGGGGTTGGAGAATACTCCTCTGTTCTGCTTGAGTGAAGAGAACTTGGCCGCACCAGCCTCCAAGCGGTATTCATTTCCTTCCGAGCCGTCTTTGGAGAATTTCTTGGCCTCTACATGGTAGTTGTTCATGTTTTCATTGGGAGTTGCAAGATTCGAGCCCTTACTGACCACTTTACATTTGCAGCTACCTACAATAATAGGTATACACCATTGATCCTCACCACTACCGAAAATACTATTCGAAGGGAACCATGGTTGAAGGCTGCTCCCAGTGCTTGTAGACGGTTTGATGAAGCTGGCATTGTCGAATGCATAAGCCTGTAAAAAAGCCAGTTTTTCATAAAGGCTAACTGTTGTTAACTCATCAATAAACTCACAAAAAGCTTCTTCATTACCTTCTTTTGCAAACCATGCCTCTAGTCTGTTGTAAAGCCCCTCTGAAACAATTACTGGCTCATCCTGTGACCATGTAGACACACGGCTTACATCCGATATCCAATTGTCATCCTCCCCGGTTCCGATGGGAATTACTTCCCAAATTACCAAGGTGTCTAAGGGCAATCCCTCAAGAAGTATTTCGTTTGTACTGATTTGCGCCGTCGTCCAAGTTGTCGCAGGCGCATCAAATCTATACCGAAGTGTGTAGCCCGTTGCCGTAGGAATCTCCAGCCACCTTAGATAGACATCTGCATTTGAATCAAATCTTATTGCGCAAGATGCTTCTGCAATAATCCTGGTTGGGCTTTGGAAGATTAGACTGTCATTAAAGAGTGTCTCAGGTGTTTCCCCGGCATCGAGACTATCGATTGGAGGGGGCTCCGTTTGAGTAAATGAGATAGAGGTGAACGACAGTAAAAGTGCTGCCACTAAGACTAAATGTTTCATTTTGAAAACTTTTGTAAATTACCCCGATATAAGACCTGCTGGGGTGGGGATATCCAACAGGCATTCAAGGCAAAACAGCAATCTCCTTCGTATTCAGAAGCATGAACTATAGAATTTTAAAAGCCTACATGGCATACGTGTTCAATGACTAGAAAAACGTGGATTATTTTACTGTCTTTGCCACTAACGTTACCACTGCCGACGTGCCGACGTTTAGGAGGCATGATAGGTAGTGGATAGTTAGTGCCATATTTGTAAGAAGTAAATTGTCATGAAATGATTTTTGCAATAAAAAACACTCATTCGACTATAAATCTTCCTGTCGCAATTCCTCGATTCGGCACAATTACCTTGAACAAGTAAACTCCCTGTTTTAAGCCCGTAATGTTTACCTGTATGCTATCGGAAGTTCGCATCGTTGCAGTCACAACCATTTTCCCGCTTACGTCAAATATTTGGGCTTGAACTGCCTCGCCTGATATGGGTAATTTAATGTTTAGCATTGCTTTTGCGGGATTTGGCCATACCCTTATATCAAATATGGTTGTGCCTTCCTTTGAAGAAGTTGTTTGGCAAAAAGGATTAAGATTCAAAAAATTACCACTCAAGGCCGGGCTTTTAAACGACATGAGATTCATTGGAATATGCTCTTCCTGCAAAGCGTTGATAGCTCGAGGAAAAAGCCAACCGGCCGTGCTGCCAATGTCTTCTAAAAATTGGCCGCTGTACCAAGAAGGCAGGAATGGGCCATCATTCCCGACCTCGGAAAAGGTTTGCGCCCATACCTTTTGGCCATTCAGGTCAAGCGTCGTGGTATCCAATATCACTATGTCAAAATAGGGGCGGGAAGGACTAGGATAAAAAGCAGAATCTACCGCCAGTTGACTGAAGGTGTCGAGTGCTATTGGGTACCGAATTCGCAAGGTGTCGCCGGGCATCAAGCCGAAGTTGTGCAGCAGAAATAGCGAGTCTCCTTCTTGATAATAAATCTTTTTGTCATCTTGGCAGACGATTATTTTTGATACCAACCCACAACCAAAAGAGCCCCATGAATAACAATAGGTCACTCGAAGTTCTCGGCAAGGCAATGTGTCGAAGTGGGTCTCGGCGACAGATTCGACCACGAGCGTGTCGTAGCCTAACTCGCCGCCTAAAGCGTTAACCGCATAGCAGTATACCCATTTTGAGCCGACTGGGGCGAAAATTTGACCATAAACATGAAATGTAAAACATGAGAAAACGAAGACTAAGATGGTGTTTTTCATGATTTTTTTATTTTATTTTGAACAGTTTGCTGGTTTGGAGTATCTGCACTCCGGATGTAACTTGAATGAAATAAACACCCGCTGGCAGATTGCCTACATCAAGCTTGGTGTCCAGCGCCCCCTTTGCCAGAAAGGAAGCTGACACTTTTCTGCCGTAAGTGTCGAACACAAAGATTTCGACGTTGCCAGATAGTTCTTTTGCCAAACGCCGCACACTAACATCTTTTTCTGCTGGGTTTGGGAACACAAGAAATTGTTCTGATGGCTCAACATGGATAATTTCTCCTATATCCAAAATGATGTAGTCCATACCGCAACCGGGAGTAAAACAGCCCTCTGAATCAAGACTTAGCAGCCACGCATCGGTGTCGCCTATCCCTCCACCGGGGAGTTCATGGGTCATTTTCCCGGCGCATGCCAGCCCGCCCCAAGGAGTTTCTACGATGTCAATAAAGCCGCCATACAGGTTCGTTGCGATATTTTGCGGCAAAGCATAGAAGCGCTGCCAAATAGGCTGCCAGGTTGCCAAGTCTATTTTGGCTATCCAACTGGATTGTTTATCCGTGATGTGGTCTATGTACTTTCCAGCTATCAAGATGTTGCCGTCCGAGCTGATGCGCATTCGATTGATTATCTGTGTTTTTTCAGCAGAATTGAGATTACCTTCCCGAAGAATTTGCCCCGATGTGTCAATTTCATAAAAATACGGGACAGGCGGAAATTGGTCAGGGGAGATGAGCGTATCCGAGTTGCATAATACTAACATATTGCCTGATGGAAGCACTCGTATGATGGGTTGCCAAGGAGCAGCACTTGTAGAAATAAGGGCATATGACCATAACTCATTTCCTAAAGTATCAAGTAGACTCACCCAAGTTTTTAAATATCCCACGCCCGGCCCCGACTCATAAACCATTGCTATCTTGTCATTCGAGGAGAGCAAGACCATGTTGCCACGCATCATGTAAGCATTGCCGTTTTTGATTTTTTTTCGCCAAAGTTCGTTTCCGTTCAAATCGGTACGGATAAGTGCTTTATAGAAATAATGAAAATCTTTGCCCACATCGCCCTGCAGGTAATAACCGTCTTTGCCCGGTGTTTCCAGTATATCGTTGGCATCTTCGTCATCTTCGGTAGGGTCGTCGTACCGCTTGACCCAAAGTGTGTCGCCATTGGGTTTTAGTTTCATCATCCACATGCGCAGTTTATTGTAATCTGGCGGATTTATGCCTGGCAAAACTTCAAGCCCGGAAACAAGATAATGCTCATCCGAAGAGGCGATGATGTCAAAGGCAGGGTAGGGAGGGTATTCAAAGAAATCAAATGGCTTTCTATCCAATGCCTCGCCATTAGAATCAATGATATGCACGCCGCCACAGGCTTCTGTATTGCCGTTGCAATTCCCCCCGTTCAATAGCACGAACCCATTCTCATGTGCCAATAAAGCGTGGCTCCAGTTTTTGCCAGGGGTGTTGGGGTTCTCCAATTCGTAAAACTGGCTGAAAGGGACTTGTGCCATCATAGGCGGGCACAAGAACAAAGATATTATATGTATCAGTGGCAATTTTTTCATAGCAAATGGCTTTGTTGCATGAATCCCAGA
>DLXL01000045.1 GCA_003448025.1 Saprospirales bacterium
TAAGCTGCTGGCAGAGGTTGGTAATGCGGCTACAGTAACGGTAACTACGGAATCACAGCCCAACCAGTTTTGAAAGGTAAAGTTTTGGGTAGTACCAATGGGCAGGCTGATACCCTGATAGCTGGCGGTTGTACCCGGGCAGGCCATCAGGGTCTGATTTCCAGAAGAGGTAGGGTAGGGGACAACACTCACCACGAGCGTGGAATCGCAGCCGCTAACCGAGGTTAGTTTAAATATCTGTGAACCACCTGTTGAAATATTGGTACCATTATAAGTGGCAAAACCTCCCGGACAAGCAGATAGTTGTAAAGTATTGAATACCTGACAACCATAATTGAGCAGCAAATCAACGGCACCTGTTACATCGCAGCCGGAAAGCGTAACCTGATCCTGACCAATCACAATATTCCAGTTTGGTGGCAGCGAAAATGGGTCTACATTAAAGGAGTATTGAGTAGACAGAACATTACCCAAGGCAAAATCTCCATCAAAGTCTGACTGGGTAACACCATACAATGTACCGTTTTGGAAAATCACTACGGTAATCCCAGGCAGCAAGGTATCTGAAGGGTCTATCAGGCCATTATCGTTTACATCAGACCACACATTACCCAAAATATTACCAAAACCAGTGAAAAGTGTCAAATCCAAAGGATCACTGGCTGCCGAACAACCAAAAATATCCGTTAATTCAGCCCAATAGGTGCCACTTTGCTGGGCAACAAAATTGGGTGAGTTGGCGCCGGGAACAGGAGTTCCATTCATATACCATTGCCAGGAAGCAATATTAGGCAGGCTGGGTAAACACAAGGTGTCAGGGCTGCAACGGGTATGACAACCGGATGGGATACTTGCTACAGGTGGGCCGGGAAGTATGGCCAGATTATTGCTTTTCGCTTCACAGCCGAACTCATTGATAACCCGAATATAGTACGTGCCCGGATCCTCTGTAGTTAAACTAGTTCCCGCAGCTCCGGTACTCCAGAAAAACTGCCAGTTGGCAGGGGCCGGGCCATTATACGTGATGATGTTCGGATCTCCGGCACAGAAGGTTGCACTGGAAATAAAAAAGCCGTCAGGTACAGGATTTACCGTAATCAAGAATGGATCAGAAACAGCTGTACACCCTGTGGCTTGATTAGTTACTGTTACAGTATATAAATGGTTACCAACGGGTAACAGGGTATTCCGGTCGTCTGTAAAATAAACGATCTGATTATTCCCGTTTCCTCCTGACCAGCTATAGTTGGCATTACCATTACTATATGCCTGAAGCGCTACATCCTCTCCAAAACAAAGGGTTATTTGCGGAAATTCTGTTCCTATTACTTGTCCTAATTCATTGAATATCAAAGCTTTTATGATGGCGTCAGGCGCTGGTCTTACTTCCACTTTTACCGCCGGTGGAGAATAAGTGCAGCCATTAGCATCAGTCATAGTTACCCGGTAAGTACCTTCTTTATCAATTGTTAGGGTTTGTGTAGTGGTTTGGTTGGCATCTGACCAAAGATATGAGACGGCACCACCTGGGGCTGTAAGCGTTATGGAGGAGCCTTCACAAATTGGTGCAGGATTGGCCGGGCTTATATTCCCACTCATGCTGGGGGCAATGACCGTAATGTTTCTGCTGAATGTTGCCGTGCATCCGTAAACATTGTTGGACGTTGCCGTAACGGTATAGTTTCCTGGCGTATAGGAATGATAAACGGTACTTCCGCTGGCCTCATTGGCAGTACCACTGGCTGGATCTCCAAAGTCCCAGTCAAGTTGGATAATTTCGGGGTTTGGGCTAGCCAGAAATTCCAGTGCATTGCCGGCACATTTAGCCAGCGGATCTGCGAATACCGGCGGATCCGTATCAGGCACCTCAACGGCTTTGGTGATGCTTGAGGTGCATCCGCTTGTGGCCGTAACCGTGAGTGTAGCCTGGTAGGTTCCTGCCGGGTCATAAATATGAGATGGGTCTTCCAAAGTGGAAACATTGTTGACTCCCGATCCAGGGTCGCCAAACGCCCAACTGTATTGCGTTATACTGGCCTCAGGCAGTAATTCACTGCGGTTTTCAAAAGAACTGGAAAAGCCCGGACACCCGGGAAGCTCATCAAATCGTGCTACTGCTTCAACATCAACGGAATCTAGTGCATTACAGAAAGTACCATCAGAGAGTTGGACTTTTACAGCTACAACATACTTGCCGGCATTCGTGTAAACAAAACTCGGGGTCTCCTCCGTAGAAGTACCCAGGATAGCCCCTCCCGAAATTCCTGTTGTCCATTGAGCAGTGCCTGGCACATACATGCCACTGTAATCATTGAGTATGATGACAAACGAATCACAGCGGGAAGTTGGATCAGGAACGCATTGAACTACCCCCGGAGGGCAAAGCGGACCTCCACTGCAAACGGTACAAATACCACCGCCACCACCATTCGGATCGCAATATTCAAACAACTGAATGGGACCGGCAGTTGCCATGCATCCATACGAGTTGGTAGCCAGTACCGTGTAATTGCCATATTGGTTGGAAAAATGGGTATTCCCGTTGGCTCCTCCAATTTGAACTCCATCCTTAAACCATTCATAGGTATAATTCCCGTCCGTATTCGTGAGCGCGGTAAGAGATACGGTATAAGCATTATTGCAAAATCCTGTTGGATCAGCGGTTGTCAGAGATACAGAAGGTACGTCCCAAACCTCTATCCGGAACTCTTTGGTTCCTACGCAGCCATTGGCGTCAGTTACTTCAACAGAATACACTCCTGGCCCAAGTGTTAGGGCAGGGGTAGTTGTTATGGTATTGCCGTCTTCATCCTTCCAGATATAGGAACTGTAAGCCGCTACAGTTTGTACACTGGCTGTATTGCCGGGGCATAAACCTGCAGGATGCTGTACTAAAGGATCCGGGTTGTTATGAACCGTAACAGGGAAAGTCGCATTGAACCCACAAACCGAAACGTTCACGGTATGTGTGCCAGGATCTGACCAGAAAATTTCTACGGAACTGCTACCCTGTCCATTCGCTACAGATCCTGCAGAAACCGGATTGGTACTCCAACTGATATTAATATTTTGATAACCAGGAATATTATAACTACCCTTGCTGTCCTCACATGTCTGAGGGGTGCCGGTAATAACAGGCAAGGTGATCGGATTTATCACCAAACCCACGGTATCAGATAAACATCCCAGGCCGTCCGAACTAACCTGTGCCGCGGTTAGCCAATAAGGGCCATTCGCAAGCCAGGTTACATTCAACGGATTCCCTGATTGGTTGTTAGGAAGTGCAGGGCCGTTTTTGACCATCCAACGAATATTGGATCCGACAGGTAATCCTGTTGCTTCGTATGTATAAATAGTTCCCGGACAAATATTGGCTTCACCATCTATTGCAAGAGGTTTGGCTGGGATAGGAGGAACAATAATTGCCCAATCAGCCTGTTCCGAACAGGTGGTATTCGGATCTGCCGGAAAAGCAAACAACCTGTAGGTGCCTGGTCCGTTCAAAAAGGGAATATTAGGATTAGCGGTTGCTGCCGGGGAGGTCCATGCTATAGTGCCATCAGGAGCATGAAGCGTCCAGTTGCAAAGTATATTGGCATTGTTAAAATTCAATTTGGAAGTAAAACTGGCATTGCTGTTTTCACAGGTTTCCACCGGGCCCTCTATCCTGAAGGCCGACAAAACCCGCACATGGATCAGGTCGGCACCGCCACATTCCAGATAACAATTGTCATATTGCACATAAAGGCTGTGATCTGCTGCAGGAGCCGGATTAGGGAAGATACTCCATTCCACAGTAACCCGGTTGGTTCCCTGTCCGTCAATAATGGTGCCTCCGGTAGGAAGTTGCCAGTTGAAACTGGTTCCGCCATAAGGCTCAATCGTATACACTTCAATGGCACCCGGGCAAACCCGCTCTTCTCCAATAATTTGAGCATTGCCGGAAATGATAGGTATTTCAACTACTCCTGCTAACGGGCATGCAGCTCCGGAGCATGGCTGACCGCCCAGCGTAATGGTTCCCGTGGGGCCACTGTTCCATGCTACTGTAATAGAATCTGACAGTGCTGTCCCTCCGTTCAAAATGGTTCCTTCTGAACTAACTGACCAGTTGAATGGCGGGCAGGCATTGCTGGCGGTATAGGTTGCCGTGGCGCCGGAACACACCGTTGAAACGCATTCCAGGGTTGGCGCCTGGGCATTCAAAACCTCTATGGTCATAACTGTTGTATCTGAGCACAAACAACTGCTGCTGGCTATGAGCTGAACGGTATGTGTGCTAGGAATCAGATAAGTGTGGTTGGGATTTTCTTCTGAGGTGGTACTTTGATCGTCGCTGAACAACCATTCAAAATAGTCGGCATCGCCTGTACTCAAGTTTTGGAAATAAACGGTTTGGCCTAAGCAAACCTGAAGGTCAGAACCTGCAACAGCAGCTGCAGGACTGCTGGAGAAGTCTGCGTTGGGGGAATCAATGATGGTTACACATAAGGCATCTTCTCCATTACAACCCGAGGCGCCATCTGTGAAAACGGTTACTGATCCCGTACCAGGTGTTCCCCAGTTAACCGTTACGCTGGAGCCGACTTGGTTAGGAGTACTGTTATTGGTAACTACCCAACTGCTGGCTCCTGATACCTGCCAGGAAAAAATAGGTGGATTGGTTCCCCCTCCGATTATCGGAATACTGACGGAATAGGTAATAGTAGCTCCGGGACAGGCTTTTTCGCAGATATTGGAAATCCCGCTACTGTCGAAGTTGCAAGGGGCCGGGTTGCTGGATATAATCTTGATTGGATCAAATGGAATGTTTTGAACCGTAAAACATTTTACTGCCGTGCTTCCCTGAGCATTGCCATTGGTTACGGTGACACAATAAGTACCCGGACAAAGACTGAATAAATCCTGTGCTGTGGAGCCGTTTGACCAGGTATAGAAAAAAAAACCAGGAGGTTGGGAAGGCGAGTTGCTCGTAACAGAAATATCAATAAACCCATCACAGCCACAGGTTGGCCCCACGATACCATCAATATGGATGCTGTCCTGGTTTTGAGCGTTTAGATGGGTGCTCCAAAGGAGTAAAAGAAATAAGAAGGCAGGTAAAAATCGGCGTTGCATATTAAAAGGGTTGAATAAAAATGAGTCTCCAAATGCTTACGCGCCGAAGATACGTCAGGTTGGGCTGCTCGCTGCTTTTGGAATTCGGAATTTGGTTGACAAGCCAAAATCCGTCAATTGTTTACCAGCCATCTAAACCTTTTAGGTAAGGGTAGGGGATGCTAGCCCACTTCGTATGCCCGCACCTTGCCTGGAACACCTTTAAAGTAATTCCAGATGTATTCCAGGTCCTTCCCCTCATCATTGGTTGGATGGAACAAAACGGGGTCAAAAAACACCTCTTTTTTGGCAAAATCAAACTTGCACAAACAAATTGGGGAGCCTGTTAAGCGGGCAATATGATAAAAGCCGGATTTGAGTTTCTCCACCTTTTTGCGGGTTCCCTCCGGCGCAATAACCAGATGAATTCTTGGTTCGCGTTTGAATGCCTCCACAGTGGCAGCAACCAGGTTGTGGTTATTCGTGCGATCTACCGGGATCCCCCCTAACCACCGGAAGAACCATCCAAACGGTGGCTTAAATAAGGTATGCTTGCCCATGTAGTTGGCTTTATATTTACCTGCACTGTTTACCAATACGCCGATAGGGAAATCCCAGGCAGAGGTGTGAGGTGCTACCGCAATAACCACATGGGACAGTTCCCGGGGGTAATGGCCGGTTATTTTCCAACCAGCAATCCATAGTATGAACCTGCTCAGCAAACTAAACATAAACGGAGTAAGCGTTTTGGTCAAGCATTTATTGAATCGTCAGGATCGAAGTACTAAAAGCGCCACATTCTCCATATGATGGGTGTGTGGAAACATATCTACAGGACGAACCTTCACTACATCATATTTAGCAGACAACAACTGCAGGTCTCTGGCCTGCGTTGCCGGGTTGCAACTAACGTAAACAACTTTAGGGGCTTCCAGATCCAGTAAAAATTGTACCGCCTTTTCATGCATACCCGCACGCGGAGGGTCGGTAATTAATACATCCGGTTTGCCGTGCTCTGCCACAAACTCAGGCGAAAGTACATTTTTTACATCACCAGCATAAAAACGCGCGTTATGAATGTCATTCATCCGCATGTTTTCCTTTGCGTCAACAATGGCTTCAGGAATTTCTTCAATACCCACCACTGATTTACAATGCCTTGCCAAATACAAGGCAATACTTCCTGTTCCGGTATATAGATCATACACATTTTCCGTTCCACTCAAACCTGCAAATTCAGCGGTAATATCATATAATCGCTTGCCTTGAAGTGAATTGGTTTGAAAAAACGATTTTGGACCAATTTTGAATTTCAAATCGCCCAGTTGTTCTACCACAAAACCTTTGCCGGCGTATGTCTGCATGTCCAGGTCAAACATACTGTCGTTCAGTTTGGTATTTATGCAATAGAACAGTGTGGTTAACTCCGGAATACGTTTCAAAATGGCATCCAGGTAGTTTTGAAGCAACTCAGGCTCGTCCTTTGCCACACTTACAAGTAACATACACTCACCCGTGGTGGTTAGCCGAACCATGAGATTTCGCAAATAACCGGTATGCTTCCTCAAATCATAAAAGGGCAAATCCTGTTCCCGGGCAATGTCTCTGCAAGTATTGCGAATCCGGTTGGATGGCTCGGCTTGCAGCCAGCATTTCCGAATGTCAATGACCTTGTCAAAAAAACCTGCCTTGTGAAAACCCAACCCTGACAGGTCTGCATGCTCAGGCAAACTTACAGATTCTCCATCCAATATCCAACGCTTGTTTGAAAACCCAAATTCCAGCTTGTTCCGGTAAAAAGTAGTTTCCGGAGCGCCCAGAATGGGTTGAAATTCTCCAATGCTGATCTTCCCAATACGCAAAAGGGCATCTTCTACTACCTTTTGTTTATGCTTAAGCTGAGCTTCGTAACTTAAGTTTTGCCACTTACACCCCCCGCAAATGCTGAAATGCTCGCAAAATGGTTCCGTACGATCAGGCGAAGGAGTAACTATACGCTCTATCCTGCCGTCTGCAAATCCTCCCTTTTTCTTTTGCACAAAAACATCCACCACGTCTCCGGGAACAGCGCCATCCACGAAAACCGTCATGCCTTCGGCGCTTCGTCCCACTCCTTTGCCCCGGTCCGCTATGCCGTGAATGGGGATGTTTGAAATAATATAGTGTTTTTTAGCCATATGATTTAAGTAGCCCATTGTATGGCAACCGGAATCTGCCAATTCAATGCCGTGCAAAAGTAGAAAGGACCATGGAATAACCCTTTTCAAATATCATTTTATCCGGAATATTTGATTTCTCCGATTAATCCTGTATTCAGGTAATAAATACCGCTTCGATCTCAAAAAAAAATCAAAATCTTTGCACATGGATATTACAGTACAAGAACTCCGGCAAAAACTCGAAGCGGGCGAGAAGTTCATCTTTATTGATGTGCGTGAACCGTATGAATATGAAGAGTTTAACCTTGGTGCGGAACTCCGCCCGCTCGGAAATATCATGCAAACCTTAATGGATCTGGAAGATCATAAGGGCGATGAAATCATCGTGCATTGCCGCAGTGGCGCACGATCAGGACAGGCACAGGCTTTAATGATGTCTTCCGGCTTCACTAATGTGCGGAACCTTATCGGTGGCGTGTTGGCATGGAAGGACGCTTTTGGAAGTTCCATGCCGTAGAAAATATTCAATACCTGGTTTAACATGTCCAATTTTCATGATTCTCCATCTCCGCGGATCGCTGTAATCGGCGCAGGTTGTTCCGGCCTCGCCGCTCTAAAAGTATTGGCCGAAATGGGCTTCCATAATTTGGTTTGTTTTGAAAAAAATAACCAGATTGGTGGAAATTGGGTGTACACAGCCGGCGAAGGACATAGCAGCGTTTGTGAAACAACGCATATTATAAGCAGTAAGTGGCTGTCTCGCTTCAGCGACTTTCCCATGCCCCATGATTATCCTGATTATCCCAGCCACCAACAAGTACTGGCATATTTTCAACAATATGCACAAAAATTTGAATTGGAACGATTCATCCGCTTTAATATAACGGTAGTTCAGGCTGAAAAAATCGCTAATGAGCGTTGGAATCTTAGCTTGTCCGATGGAAGTTCCGAAGTCTTTGATTTTCTTCTCGTTGCCAATGGCCACCATTCCGTACCACGTCATCCGGCCTGGGCAGGAGATTTTAAGGGACAATATTTTCACTCCCAGCAGTTCAAAAATAACCGCGGATTAGAAGGCAAACGGGTACTTGTTATAGGCGCCGGCAACTCTGGTTGCGATTGCGCCGTAGAAGCGAGTCGCGTAGCCAGGCAAGTGGATATAAGCGTTCGTTCTCCACAATATATTATCCCCAAATTTTTTCTGGGGAAGCCAACAGATACTTTTGCGGCTGGTACACAATGGCTGCCCGCCCCCATTAAAAACATGCTGCACCGTTTGGTCGTTTTTCTTCAGGTTGGGAAATATACAGATTACGGCTTGCCTCAACCCGGTTTCCCTCCAACAAGATCACATCCCACGGTTAATGCAGAGTTGTTGGATAAAATCCGTCATGGTAAGGTAAAGCCCCGTCCCGGTGTAACACATATAGAAGGCCAAACGGTTCATTTTAGTGACGGTAGTTCGGTAGATTACGATACAATCATAGCTGCCACTGGCTACAAAATAAGTACTCCTTTCCTGGGCCCCAATTTTCTTGAATGGGAAGACGCCACCAATGTGCCGCTTTATCTCCGAATGTTTCATCCGGAACATAAAACCATGGCCTTTATAGGTTTGGTGCAGCCACAAGGAAGTGTTTGGCCCCTTTCTGAAGCACAAGCACAACTGGTCGGGCGATTACTAAAGGGCTCATGGCAATTACCCGCAGATCTTCATGCTCTTGCTCATGCCGAAGGAATGGCTATTGAAAAGGAGTTTTTAAAAAGTCCGCGCCACGCCATTGAAGTGCATTTTCATCCTTATCTCCGAAAATTGCAAAGACTGGCTACTGCCTGACTTCTCATAGCGTTATTAGTTTGGTTTAATGCTGGCGTGATGGCCTTGGTTGTCCCAGAAATTTTAGCAATTGTAAAAAAATCATAATCTTTGTACATGGAATTGACCGTACAAGAACTTCGTAACAAACTGGAATCAGGCGATTCTTTTGTCTTCATAGACGTTCGAGAACCCTGGGAATTTGATGAATTCAACATTGGAGCGCGACTTTTACCGCTCAATACCCTTGTAAACAACATGAACGCCTTGGATGAACACAAGGAGGATTTGATTGTTGTTCATTGTCGCTCTGGTTCCCGTTCTGCTATGGCGCAGGGACTCCTCCTGGCCAATGGTTTTAAAAACGTTTTAAATGTGAAAGGAGGGGTTTTGGCATGGCTGGACGCCTTTGGCAATCTGAAGCCTTGATTACACATGCTTCCTTCTAATGATTTAAGGGATCGAGCCATCCAATTGCTTCAAACGGTTACTGATCCGGAAATCCCGGTTCTAACGATTGAGGATTTAGGGATTATTCGGGAGGTGCTCATTGGCGAAGATGGGATGCTGGAGGTGAAAATAACCCCCACTTACAGCGGATGTCCCGCTATGGGTGTCATTGAAGTGAACATTCGGGCAGCATTGCAGGAGGGTGGCATTGAGCCTGTCAGGGTTACTACTGTGCTTTCTCCGGCCTGGACGACGGATTGGATTTCTGCCTCGGGTAAAGAAAAGTTGCGCGCTTTTGGCATAGCACCTCCCGCGGAACCTACTATGGATAAAAAAGCCCTGATGGGCGAGCGCAGGGCGCTTCAATGCCCTCATTGTGGCTCTAACAACACCGAGATGATTTCGCAGTTTGGCTCAACATCTTGTAAAGCTTTGTTTCGCTGTCTGGATTGTTTGGAGCCGTTTGATTACTTTAAGTGCCATTAAATAGTTGTAATCAGTAGTTTATAGCTGGATGGTTACAGAAAAAAGCCCCTGCCCGTGTTGACGGGCAAGGGCTTTTAATATTTTTCAAATGTAATTAGCGTCCTCTGCCGCCACCGCCGCCACGACGGTCGCCGCCGCCGCCGCCACGGCGATCATCGCCTCTGCCACCACGTCCGCCATCGCGACCTCCACGGTCGCCGCCACCGCCTCCACCGCCGCGTTGTGCACGCGCTGCGTTTTCTTCGTCAGTTGGCATCGTACCGTCTGGTTTTGGGGTAATGGCCCGGCGGGAAAGTTTCATTTTACCCGTCTTCGGATCTACGTCCAGAATTTTAAACGTGATGCTATCACCAACTTTTAGCACATCGGCAATATTCTCGATACGACGGTGATCATATTCTGAAACGTGCATCAACCCGGTTTTACCCTTGAACTTGATAAACGCGCCATATTCAGCCAGTTCTTCAACTTCTCCTTCAAAAATGGATCCAACTTCCGGCACAAATACAATTTGCTGAATACGAGCCAGAGCCGCATCTAAAGCTGTTTTATCCGGACCAAAAATAGCCACTTTTCCTCCTTTTTCATCCTCTTCAATGCTGATGGTTGTGCCCGTCTGACGCTGCATTTCCTGAATAATTTTTCCACCTGGGCCAATAACTGCTCCAATATATTCTCTGTCTATACGCAATTCTATTACGCGTGGAGCATGTGGCTTGAGGTCTTCGCGTGGGCTGCCAATAGCTTTGGCCATTTCACCCAGGATGTGTAAACGACCTTCCCTGGCCTGGAGCAATGCTTTAGTCAGCATTTCATAAGGCATACCGTCAATCTTGATATCCATCTGAGTGCCGGTAATACCTTGGGCTGTTCCGGTCACTTTGAAGTCCATATCTCCAAGTGCATCCTCGTCGCCAAGAATATCTGACAAAATAGCAATTCGTCCTTTTTCGTCGGCAATGGCACCCATAGCGATACCTGCAACAGGCGCCTTGATTGGAACGCCACCATCCATAAGTGCCAGGGAACCTGCACAAACGGTAGCCATAGAGGAAGAACCGTTGGATTCAAGGATGTCCGAAACCACACGAACCGTGTAGGCAAAATCTTCAGGCATTACCTTGCGGATAGATCGACCAGCCAGGTTGGCATGACCAACTTCCCGGCGACCTGGGCCGCGCATAGGCTTCACCTCACCGGTAGAGTAGGGGGGGAAGTTATAATGCAACAGGAATTTATCGTCGTGTGGATCTAAAGCAGTGTCAATCAATGCCATATCTTGTTTGGTGCCTAAGGTCAGTGACGTTAGGGATTGGGTTTCTCCGCGCGTAAATATAGAAGACCCGTGAGCAGCCGGCAGATAATCAACCTCGCACCAAATGGGGCGAATTTCGTTGTACTTACGGCCATCCAAACGTTTTGCATCGCTGAGAACGGTATCGCGGATTACTTTTTTCTTGAGTTTGTCAAAGTAGCGCTCTGCGGCAATCTTCCACTCTGCCATAGTTTCCTCGCCAAATTCCTCCAGCACTTTGGCCATGGTTTCGTCTTTGATCTCCTCAATACGGGTTTTCCGGGTATCCTTATCGGAAGCGCTGCGAGCCAATGCATAAATGGACTCACTGGCCAAAGCTTCGATGCGCATCTTTAGCGCTTCGTTTTCAGGAATAACAGGTAGAGGGCGTTTGTTAAGTGCCTTTTCACCGACCAGTGCGGCCAGGCGTTCCTGGGCTTCAATTTGCACTTTAATGGCGTCATGTGCAAATTTCATGGCGGCAACAAGATCCTCTTCCTGACATTCATTGGCTTCGCCTTCCACCATTGTGATGTCATTTTTAGTGGCGGCTACAATGAAATCCATATCTGCCGTTTCAAGGATGTCGCGATTCGGATTGATCACAAATTTGCCATCGATCCGGGCTACACGAACTTCTGAAAACAGCGCTTCAACCGGGATGTCACTTACCGCAACAGCAGCAGAGCAAACCAAACCAGCCAGTGCATCAGGCATGATGTTTTTATCGGCACTGATCAGGTTAATAATCACCTGTGTTTCGTTCATATAGCCGTCTGGGAACAATGGACGCAAAGCCCGGTCAACCAAACGGCTGATCAGGATTTCATAATCAGAAAGCCTGGTTTCTCTGCGGAAGAAGTTGCCTGGAATTCGGCCTACAGCGGCATATTTTTCCTGATAATCAACGGAGAGTGGGAAAAAGGGTTGACCTTCTTTCGCTTTTTGTGCGCTAACGATGGTGCAAAGAAGCATTGTGTTGCCCAATCGAAGCATCACTGATCCGTCTGCTTGTGCGGCAAGTTTGCCGGTTTCGAGCGCAATCTCACGTCCATCAGGCAGATTGAACGTGGTACGCAAGGGGATTTGTTTTCCCATGGGAATAAAATAGGTTATGCCCGGAAGTTCAGTAGCGGGCGGCAGCCCTATAAAGCCGTCAACCTATGAGAGGAAAGTGCGAAACGATCCAAAAACCGAAAAAATCACACAAAGAGGCAGGGGTTGAACCAATGCCTGGTGTCTAACAAACCAAGCCCTGTGTCTTTGTGTGGGGGAACGTAAATCCCCGTTTTTGGAAATGGTCTCCACACAATCCCGTGGTTTACAGGCTATGTAAGGATTGCCTTACCTGAACCCGGGCGGGTGAAAAATATCTGAACGTTCCATTAGATGGAACGAAATCTTAGAGGCGGGCTTTGAAGACAATTGCTTGTCTTACAGCGCAAAAATCCGCCCCGACCATAATAGTCGAGGCGGATTTGCGAGATTCTTTACTTACGCAGACCGAGTTTTTCGATCAAAGCACGGTATTTGTAAATGTCTTTTTTCGCGTAGTAGGCCAGGAAGCTTTTGCGTTGACCAACCATCGTAAGCAGCGCACGGCGAGTGGAGTGGTCTTTTTTAAACTTCCGCAAGTGATCAGACAAGCAATCAATGCGGTAAGTAAGTAATGCTACCTGAACTTCAGTGTTGCCAGTGTCATTAGCGCCATTACCGTAAGTGCTTACGATCTCAGCGATTTTTTCTTTGCTGTAATAAACTGCCATTTTGTAATTGAATTGAAAAGATGAAAAGCCAAAGCGGATTTTCAAAGGGTCAAACGGCAGTTATTGCCTATCCATCCCGTTATAGCGGGGGCAAAAGTACAATAATATCTTAAAACAACCAAATGAGTCTATAAAAGTTTTGATTAGGCGCCATAGGAGAGCAATATTCCAAAGATTATTTTAAAGGACAGTCTGATGAATTTATCTTCCTAAAGCCTCACGCATTTTGAAATAGATCTCTGTATTCTCATATGTCCCTGAAAACAATTCAGCGCCTGGTCCAAAGGCATATACCGGAACCATTGCAGCAGAATGTACCCGGGTAGAGAATAGCGGGTGAAAATATTTTTTACTGTTTCCCTGGGCCCCCAATGCGAGGCCTCCGCATTCATGATCACCGGGTACCACTACCAGTGTTTCGCCATCCTTTATGGCAAAATTTAACGCTGCACGGATGGTTTTATCAAAATCGGCCATTTCTGCTTTCAGCCAATTTTTATCGTTTGTATGACAGGCCCAGTCTATCTGACTGCCTTCTACCATTAAAAAGAAACCCTGATCAGAGCGTTTTTGCAGGAATTCACACGCCAGACTTGTTGCAATTGGCAAATAGGTTCTTCCCCCTGAAGCGGTAGGAGGCTCCATTTCATGGGTAAAATTGACAAAAGGGCGTGAGCCATCAAGTGGCAAATTGCGAAATCCAGTTCCACGGCGAACCACGTATCCCCGGTTTTTAAGCGAGTCGATCAGGTTAATGTTGTCATATCGTTTGTTGAATAAATTTTCTCCACCGGCAATCAAACAATCAAACGAAGTATTCAGGTATTCAACAGCAATTTCTTCGGTTAAAGCCCTCAGCTCAAGGTGAGAGATATAGCAGGCTGGGGTTGCGTGAGTAGCAGTGCAGGTGGTAACGATGCCTGTTGCCATTCCCTGGTCATCCAGCTCTTCCAGAATGGTTTTGCATGGTTGATCATCCGGGGGGACTACTCCGATGGCTCCTACCTTGGTTTTTTGACCACAGGCAAAGGCTGTTGCACCTGCCGCTGAATCTGTAACGAGATAATCTGACGCGTGACTTTTATGGAAGCCCACTATTGGGAACTGTTCAAAGATGGTTTTCCCAACTCCACTCCAGTAAATATGCGCACTTACCTGAGCCGTGGCCATTCCATCACCAATCAGAAAAATAATATTTTTCGGACGTTTTGCTGCTATCACTTCCTGCTGATATAGTCCTGTAGTGGATAGGGACACAGAGGAACACCCATGGATTAACACTAAACTAAGGGATAGCGCTTTTCTATTAATAGAGCGCCAAAGCAATGAATAGATCATATTCATGGGAAGATATTTGATGGTCCTCATATCAGTAAGCCGTCCTTCATTTCCAGACAACGGTCAGATAATTCGGCCAATTCCTGATTGTGCGTAACAATGACAAAAGTTTGGCCATAATCATCCCGTAACTGACGAATTAGCTGATGCAAATCTCTGGATGCAGTGGAATCCAGGTTGCCAGTTGGCTCGTCAGCAAAAATAATATCTGGTTGGTTGATCAACGCACGTGCTACAGCAACCCGCTGTTGTTCACCACCGGAGAGCTGGGTGGGCTTATGTTCTGTGCGATCTTTGAGACCAAGATACTCCAGAAGTTCCTTTGCGCGTGCTTTAACCTCCTGATCGTCCTTGCGTTGAATGTATCCTGGAATACAAACATTTTCCAATGCCGTAAATTCTGGCAGGAGGTGGTGAAATTGAAATACGAAACCAATATGAAGATTTCGGAACGCAGCTAACTGGTTGGATCCCAGTGATTTAATAGATGTGTCAGAGATAATAATTTCACCTTGGTCAGCCCAATCGAGTGTTCCCAGAATATGCAATAAGGTGCTTTTGCCTGCGCCGGATTTACCAACGATGCTAAGGATTTGTCCGTTAGGAATTTCCAGATTGACCCCCTTGAGGATTTCCAGAGGGCCATAGGCTTTATGAATATTTTTGGCTGTAAGTACCATACGCTACAAAGGTCGAGAAAACGTTTATATTTTTTCTCCAAATGCCAAATCCCCGGCATCACCTAGACCGGGAACGATATAGGATTTAGCCGTTAATTCTTCATCAATAGCTCCGGCCCAGATCCCGGCTTTAGGCCATCGGCGTTTAATAGCTTCCACTCCGGCTGTGCTGGCAATCACGGTAGCAATATGCACGTTTTTAGGTTTCCCATATCTCTCCAATGCTTTCAAGGCTAGATCCACGGATGCACCTGTAGCTAACATGGGATCTGAGATGATCAAGATGCAATCTTCTAAATTAGGTGTACTGATATAATCAAGTTGTATATCGAATGTACCATCCTTGTGGTGTTTTCTAAAAGCCGCAATAAACACATTGTCTGCCTGGTCAAAATAATGGAGCATTCCCTGATGCATAGGCAGTCCAGCACGGAGGATGGTGGCTAATACAATCTTATCAGCGGGTAATGGAATAGTGATACTTCCCAAGGGTGTTTCAACCAAAACCGGTTCATAATGTAGTTTTTGAGAAATCTCATAAGCGAGGATCTCTCCGATCCGCTCCAGATTTCTTCGGAAGCGCATTCGATCCTGTTGAATATCCAAGTCCCTTAATTCAGCGATGAATCGATTCGCAATGGTATCTTTTTCAGATAGGTTGAAAACCATAATTGATGGTGTATTAACTGAATGAGTAACTGCAAATATACGGGGCAACGGGGAAAGGAATATCCAATATCGAACCGCAGCATATCGAATGTCGAA
>DLXL01000327.1 GCA_003448025.1 Saprospirales bacterium
CAAATAACCCCTTCACCCCTTCACCCCTTCGCGCCTTCGTGCCTTCGCGCCTTCGTGCCTTCGCGCCTTCGCGCTTTATCGTCTTAGTGCTATATCGTCTTCGTGCCTTGTGTTACCTTAGTGCCTTTCAATAAATGGTGATTCTGACTCATGGTTATTTTTTAGCTGAAGACCCGAAAGAGCGGTCTATCATGCGGCCGTATCCGCCGTTGGGTTTGTTGTATTTATCGGGCTGGCTGGAGGTACATGGGGTGGCGCATGAGGTGTTTGATACTACCTTTTCCACCATGGAAGCTTTGCAGGCGCGGTTGCTGGAAAATCCGCCGCGGGTATTGGCGCTGTATGTTAACTTGATGACGAAGGTGCGGGTGCTGGCTCTGATTCGATGGGTGCGGGAGCAGGAAAGTTTGAAAAACGCCCTGAATGTGCTGGGCGGGCCGGATGTAAGTTATAATCTGGAGTCATATCTTCAGCACGGCGCAGACCTGATCGTGGTAGGGGAAGGGGAGCAAACCCTGCTGGATATAGTGCAGGCTGAGGGCGATTTTTCCCATATTCCGGGAATAGCTTTTCGTTTGCCCGACGGCAGTGTTTTTAAAACCAAGACCCGGGAAAAATTGCGGGATCTGGATCAGTTGCCCCTGCCTAATAGATTGAAAATCAATCTGAATCTTTATCTGGATGCCTGGAAAAAGGCGCACGGACAAAGCGCCGTAAGTCTGAGTACACAACGCGGATGTCCGTACACCTGCCAATGGTGCAGCACGGCAGTATATGGCCAGAGCTACCGGCGGCGGAGTCCGGCCAAGGTGGTAGAAGAGATTATCTGGTTGCAGGCACACTATGATTTTGATCTGATCTGGTTTGTAGACGATGTATTTACCGTGAGTCATAAATGGCTCAGTGAATTTCGGGATCAATTGCAGGAAAAACAGGTGCGCATCCGGTTTGAGTGCATTACCCGCGCCGACCGGTTAACGGAAGAGGTTATTCAGGTGCTGAAAGAAGCCGGTTGTTTCCGGGTATGGATCGGGGCTGAAAGCGGCTCCCAACGCATCATCGATGCCATGGATCGGAGGGTGGAAGTGGGGCAGGTGCGGGCTATGATTCGCGCAGCAAGCAGAGCCGGCATAGAAACAGGCACCTTCATCATGCTGGGTTACCCCGGCGAAACTGAAGCCGACATCCGGGAAACAGTCCGACATTTACAGGAAGCCAATCCGGATTTATTCACCATCACGGTAGCTTATCCAATTAAAGGAACCGGATTGTATGAATCGGTGAAAGAAACCATTACGGCTCGTTTACCCTGGGAAATCAGCAGCGATCGGGACCTTGATTTTCAACGCACGTATCCAAAACGTTATTATGATTATGCCGTTCGCTGGACGGTTAACGCAGTGCATTGGCATAAAGCCAAACTATCAGGAAATGCCCTAAGCTGGCCGGGAGTAAAAGCCCTTGGGAAAATGATGGTAGCGCGGGCAGGCATGCGCTGGAGTAGATTTGGAGTATATGATTGAAGATTACATGATTGAAGCGTACATGATTACATGAGTGAAGAGGGGCACATTTCAAAAACCATTGTTAATAATGCACAGGCCTGGGCAACCTCTTGTATCTGCCTCATACCTTGACAAGAAAATCAACAAAAGTGGTCGCCCGCTGCCCTCTTCAATCATGTACTTTTCAATCATGCACTTCAGATATTTCGCCCCGCTGGGGCTGTTGCTTTTTGCCACGGCGCTTCCGGCACAAACGGTTTGGCAATTTTTTTCTGCACGATATTACCAGGATATGCCAAACGGGTCGGAAAAATCCGATCGGATACGCGATTTGGAATATGACGGCTGGAAAAACTCAGATACTTTAATTGATCTGGATCAGAAGCAGCATATTCGGACAGTGGATCTTTCTCCACTCGTGGATGAGATGGGAGAGGCCGTGTTTCTGGTATCAGAGGTTAGTCCCGAGTTTCCAGGCGGTAAAGCAGGTCTGCAGGATTATTTACAAAACTATCTGGGTGATCTCATGGCCGGCCCCAGTGAAGGGGCGCAGAACATGATTTATGTCAAATTTGTAGTGCAAAAGGATGGTTCTATCCAGGGTGTTTCATTTGCAAATCCTGTGCCCGACTGGATTTCCCCGGATATCCCGCAGCGTTGCCTGGGCGCCGTAGCACAAATGCCCCCCTGGACCCCCGGAGCATACCGCGGCCGTCCGGTGAAGGTGGCGTTTATGGTAGAAATAGGCTTGAAGTGAGTGCCTGAGTGTGGGAGTGTTTGAGTTTTCGAGTTTTCGAGTTGGCGTTCGGCTGGGGTTTACCACTAAGTCACTGAGGGCACTAAGAGGTACGTGCTTAGTGTCCTCAGTGGCTTAGTGGTAAACCCCAACGTATATCCTTCTTAGTGCCCTCAGTGGCTTAGTGGTAAACCCCAGCCGAACGCCAACTCGAAAACTCAAACACTCCCACACTCATTTGTGTATTTTTTACACCAACTAACCTAAATCCCTTACCTTTGCCCGTCTTATGACGCAGCATTTCTCCGAATCGCCTGTTTTTCAAGCTTCTACATCTATGGTTGGAAACCTTACCCAGGGCGGCGCTAAACTGAAGCGCATCTTCATCGAACCCAAACTTCCCAACGGCCTGGCGCCGCTCACGGAATTAGCCCATAACCTCTGGTGGTGCTGGAACCACGATGCCATCGAGTTGTTCCAGAGCATTGACTATCAAAAGTTTATCTCTCTCCAATACAATCCTGTAGCGCTGCTCGACGAGCTTAGCATCGAACGGGCACAGGAACTTTTGGCCGATAAATCCTTCATGAGCAACCTCAAAAAGGTGCATCAGGATTTCCGGAATTATCTCGACAAAGCTCCGGCTAAAACCGGTCCGCAGATCGCTTATTTCTGCATGGAATACGGCCTGCACCAAAGCCTCCGACTCTATTCCGGCGGCCTGGGCGTACTGGCCGGTGATTACCTGAAGGAAATCAGCGACCGCAACGCCAATTTCGTGGCCGTGGGCCTGCTGTACCGCTACGGGTATTTCCAGCAGGGTATCAGCATCAATGGCGAACAGCTTCACCATTCCGATGCCGCTAAATTCACCCAATTGCCGCTCCAGCCCGTACGCGATGCCCGCGGCGAATGGATCAAAATCCACGTAAACCTCAGCGGCCGCACCGTATGGGCCAAAGTTTGGCAATTGCCGGTTGGCCGTATGTCGCTCTACCTGCTGGATACCGATATCGACGATAATACCTGGGAAGATCGCAGCATTACGCACCAGCTTTATGGCGGCGATAATGAAAATCGCCTCCGTCAGGAACTTTTGCTGGGCATTGGCGGTCTGCGCGCGCTGAATGCCATGGGCGTTCAACCGGATCTCTTCCACCTCAACGAAGGCCATGCCGCTTTCCTGGGTCTGGAACGTCTGCGCAACTATATGAAAGATCAGGGCCTGAGCTACGACGAAGCCCTGGAAGTGGTGCGCTCCACACAGCTGTTCACTACGCATACACCTGTTCCGGCCGGCCACGATACCTTCTCCGAAGGCTTGCTCAGAGATTACCTCTACGAATACACCTACGCCCTGGATTTGCCCTGGGAATCGCTCATCGGTCTGGGCAGGGTAGACGCCACGGATGCCACAGAACTGTTCAACGTGAGTCACCTGGCTATTCGCACCTCTCAGGAGGTAAATGGCGTGAGCCGTTTGCACGGTGAGGTGAGTCAGCGCATGTTTGAAGAGCTGAATCCGGATTACAACTACGCAGAAAGCAATATCGGTTATGTAACCAACTCAGTGCACTTCCCTACCTGGGTGGCGCGCGAATGGCTGGATTTTTACCAGAAAAAGCTTGGTAAAGACATCCTGGACCACCAAATCGATAAAAAATACTGGGAAAAAATTCACGCGGTTCCGGATGCCGAAATCATGGCCATTCGTCGCCAGTTGAAAAAACGCCTGCTCGACTGGGTTCGCCAGTCTTTGTCGGAAGATTTGATGCGCCGGGGCGACAATCCGCGCAATATTTTTGAGATTGTTAATGCCATCAAAGACGATGCGCTGGTGTTTGGTTTTGCGCGCCGTTTTGCCACGTACAAGCGCGCTACCTTGTTGTTTTCCAATGAAAAACGCCTGGCCGACATAGTCAATAACGCCGATAAGCCGGTTATTTTCCTGTTTGCCGGAAAGGCGCACCCTGCAGATAAAGGCGGTCAGGAATTTATCCGTTTGGTATACAATGTAACCAAAAATCCGCAGTTCAAAGGCAAGGTCATTTTCCTGGAAAACTACAGCATGGAAATGGCTAAACTGTTGGTGCAGGGTGTGGACGTTTGGCTCAACAACCCTACTCGCCCGAAAGAAGCTTCCGGTACTTCCGGTATGAAAGCTGTGATGAACGGGGTAATGAATTTCTCGGTACTCGACGGCTGGTGGTGCGAAGGCTACCGCCCCGGCGCCGGCTGGGCATTGCCGGAAAAAGATACCTACCCGGATCAACCCGCACTGCAAAACGAACTCGACGCTGAAACGATTTATAATACGCTGGAAAATGACATTGTGCCTACGTATTATGATCAGGACAAAAACGGCGTGTCTGCACGCTGGGTGAGTCATATCAAAAAGACCATCGCTGAAATTGCCCCGGAATTTGTCATGGGGCGTATGCTCGACGACTATCAGGAGCGTTTTTACAGCAAATTGGGTCAGCGAAGCAAACAAATCAAACAAAAGGATTTCACTGCCGCACGCGATCTGGCGCGCTGGAAATCTCGTGTGGGCGCCAGCTGGGATGCCATCGAACTGATTGATCTTCAGGCGCCTGATACCTTCAACCGTTCCCTGCCACTAGGCGAGAAGTTTGAAGCCAAAGCCATCCTGCACCTCCAGGATCTTAAGCCGGAGGATGTTGGTATTGAAGTGGTGTTTTATAAGCGTATTTCAGAAAAAGAACTGGAATTGCTCTTTGCTCATGAAATGCAACAAACCGGAACCAAAGGCGCAGAAGCTACCTATCAGTGCTCGTTTGTGCCTCAAACTGCCGGTGTGTTTGAATTCGGTTTCCGGGTGTTCCCGAAACATCCGTTGCTGCCTCACCGCCAGGACTTTGGGTTGGTTAGGTGGTTGTAGGAACGATGAACGATGAACGATTGGCGTGCCTGTGGATCGCAGCGTGGATTTCGCACGTAGGGTGGGTTTCCCGCAGATTTTCGCAGAGGCGTTGGGTTTGGGTTTAGTGAAAGCCTGGTGGTGGATACTCGTTGAGTGGGTTTCGCGCAGATTTCACACAGATTTTTTGCGCAGATTTCACACAGATTTTTACTGTAACCACCATCGTTCATCGTCCATCGTTAACCACCACCCCGTCTTTCATGACAAACAGGGCTTTGAGCATGGTGCGGATGTTGGTGAGCGGGTCGTCTTCAACTGCTACGAAATCGGCGAGTATGCGGGGTTAGAGGCGTCCAGTTATTGACGTCAATATGCGCATGGAGGAGGAGTCTCTGGAGGCAGAGGGCTGGATATAGGCAGTTTT
>DLXL01000168.1:0-7808 GCA_003448025.1 Saprospirales bacterium
AAAACCGCCTTCTGCCTTATTGGCCCCCCCTTCTCTGATGTATCCTATTGGATCAAACTTGCTTACCTTGCGTTGAAAAGGAAGTGCACACAGTTCTTTGCGTTGTTTTTTGACTACATAGCAACGGAGTTCCACATTGACCTCCCAATCATCAATATCGAACAGCTTGTTGTGGAAGGAAAGTTCTGCGTAGATATAGGAGGTTTCCAGGCGATCAAACACCTGGCGATATTTCTTTTTATTATCTGCCAACCACTCTGTGGATGCATAAATTTTCAATTCTTTGAATTTCCAGTTCTTATGACCTGGAACATCATTTTGAATGATTGGCGGGTTTGGGTCGAAATCCATATTTCAGCGTAAGTTTGGTTATTGGGGTAGCGGGATTGGCGTGTTAGGCAAATGTGCGAACTTTAGACGTAAGCACAAAGTGATTTTTACTTTTTTATCCAGGTGAACCAACTCAAAGTACCCAAATTGTCGTCAATCATGGAAACAGATCAACTTTTTACTCCATATTGCAGGTTTTTAACCATGAAAAGCACCCTTATACTTCTGTTGAGTTTATTATTTCTCTCCGGTCGGGTCATTGCTCAAGATACTGACCAGGAAAAAGAGAAGCCTTTCCTTGTTATCTTAACGGGTATTGGGGTTCAATGGTTTGATGTGGGGCGGAAATTAACCTCCTTATCGATTGAACGACCCTTGAATGCTAATGTCCATTTCGGCCTGCAGGGTAGTTATTATTTCCCCAAATCAGCAGATTATTATGGATTTCTCATGCACGACAATGGATTTGAAGCCGGTTTATACCTTAAATACTTCCTTCATGGAAGATTCTCAGGAAGAAAGAGTGGGTTATATCTGGGACCAGAAATTCGTTTTGGCAAACAAAAGTTCCGATATGTGAATGATATTTTTTTCCCGCTACCGCCATCACCCGACATGATACAAGGCTCTTCAACAGATTTTAAATTGGCGTTTCGCTGGGGTATACAACGCCAGATCGGGCATGCCGTGCTGGAATTAGCTTGCCCGATTGGCGTGGCTTTTGTGCAATCAGATTATGAACAGGCTTATGAGAATGGTGGTAAATTCATCATGATGCCTTTGTTTCAGCTAGGATATGCTTTTTGATGTAGACTTAGTGTCCCGCTTTTTTTCGAATTAACACTTTGTTTAGCAAAAACAAGTACCAAATAAAAAAACGAAATTTTGCCAATTTTCTAACTTTAATTCCTTTATTGCAAGTTTATACTACTTAAAAGCATGAAAAACACACCTAAGCATAATCCGGATCTTGTATTCAAACTTCTGCAATGAATTATTTATTTGACAGAAGTACTTGCACATGTTCCAGGAATGCCCATAAGTTTGCAGCATGATTTTAACGAATTCCTTTAACGCTAATTGTTGTTGTTGTTGTCCGGCTACGGCTCTCCGAAGCGGTCGCAACTTCTCATGTACGCGTTGAACCTCTGGAATTTTTCAGCGCAATTACATCAGAATTTTTGCGCCAGAAGCCCTTCGGAAATACTCCGAAGGGCTTTTTTTTTACCATTCAATTTTACCCTTAGCATGTCCCATTTTTTCCTTCACTCTTGTACTTGTTGTTGCTGTTGCTGTCAGGACCCACCCGCCGGGAGCTTGCAAACAGTTATTGGAGTTTAGGATAACATTCTGACATACAATAACGTACACAGCAAAGCCCTTCGGCGAGATTCGCCGAAGGGCTTTTTCTATTTCACCAAAACGCTTTCGAATATGTCTGGCTCAAACAACGTGGTATGCCCCATTTCCACAAAAAGAATTAATGAAAATGTAGTGCGACTGGTTGCCCTATTGGTCATTGCAGTGGCCGTACTGGGTTGGTTAACTGGCTCCAGGCTGGTATTCCTGCTACTGGCTTTTGATTTTGGTTTGCGCGCCTTCAGTTCCGGATATTACAGTCCACTGCGACTGGCTGCTCAATGGATTGCTCAAAAAAGCTCGCTGAGTGTAAAGCTCACCGATGCTGCTCCTAAAAAATTTGCTGCTGGAATCGGACTCGTATTTGGCTTTTCCATTGCACTGGCTCTAACCCTCCACTGGGACGCCATAGCTGCCGTACTGAGCGGAGTTCTTGTGTTTTGCGCTTTCCTGGAATCAGCTTTGAGCTTTTGTGTTGGCTGCGTGGTTTACAGCTTGTTAAACCGTTTTTTAGTCCTCACTTCGATAAAATAAGCTCCAAAATGCACATTTCAGCCAATATTTTACCAGAACTAAAGGAAGCTCATGCGCAAATTCAGGAGCAGGGCCCCATGGTAACCCTGGCCTGGATTGCTGAAAAATTCCCGGGGCTTGTCACCTTCAGCACCAGCTTCGGCATAGAGGATCAGATTATTGCTCACCTCATTTTCAGTCAGCAACTTCCCATTGAAGTCTTTACCCTGGATACCGGACGGCAGTTTACGGAAACCTACAGTACCTGGACCAGAACTCTGGAACGATACGGGCAGCCCATCTCTGTGTATGCTCCGAAAGCAGAATCGTTGGAACACATGTTGACTACACAGGGTCCCAACGGATTTTACGAATCTGTGGAAAAGCGCAAACAATGCTGCCAGGTAAGGAAAGTAGAGCCTCTGGAAAGGGCACTGGCTGGTAAAAAGCTCTGGATCACCGGCATCCGGGCAGAACAATCTGCCAACCGGCAACATATGAGCTCCCTGGAGTGGGATGATAGCCATCAATTACTCAAGTTTCATCCCTTGTTCGACTGGCCATTTGAGCAGGTAAAATCCTTCGTGAAGGAGCATAAAGTACCCTACAACGCATTGCACGACAAAGGTTTTGTAAGCATTGGATGCGCTCCCTGCACCAGAGCAATTACGCCGGGAGAAGATTTCCGGGCAGGCCGGTGGTGGTGGGAAGATGCCTCCAAAAAGGAGTGTGGATTGCATCAGGCTAATTGACTTTTTGCTTGCAGCAAGCCACAGGCTGTCGGCTAATCTACCCGGAAAAACCCTCATCATTCAACCTCAGCACATGTCCCGATCATTCGACTATCTAGATCATTTAGAAGCCCAGGCCATTCACATCTTGCGTGAAGTGGCCGGCCAATTTGAACGTCCCGCGTTACTGTTTTCAGGTGGAAAAGACTCCATTACCCTGGTGAGATTGGCAGAAAAGGCCTTCCGGCCTGGAAAATTTCCCTTTCCGCTGGTACATGTGGATACCGGGCACAATTTTCCGGAAGTGTTGGCTTACCGCGACCAGCTTGCCAAAAAACTTGGAGAACAATTGATTGTCAGGAAAGTAGAAGATACGATTAAGCGGCAGGGATTAACAGATGGTTCCGGAAAGTTTCCAACCCGAAATGCCCTTCAAACCTATACCCTGCTGGAGCTGATTGAAGAGTTTGAATTTGATGCGTGTATAGGCGGCGCACGCAGAGATGAAGAAAAAGCGCGCGCCAAGGAGCGCATCTTCAGCATTCGCGACGAGTTCGGGGCATGGGACCCCAAGCGGCAGCGCCCGGAACTGTGGGACACATACAATGGCGCCATCCGAAAAGGCGAAAATGTGCGGGTTTTTCCTATTTCAAACTGGACCGAACTGGATGTATGGCAGTACATCCGACGGGAACAAATTGAGTTGCCGGATATCTATTTTTCACATTCCAGGAATTGCGTGGTGATGCCCGGAGGACAATTGTTGGCTGTTACGCCTCATATTCGGCTTGATTCAGAAGATATTACTGCAGTGCGAAATGTGCGCTTCCGTACGGTTGGCGACGCTACCTGCACAGCGGCAGTAGAAAGCAGGGCAAGCACCATTGAGGATATTATTCAGGACATACTCACCACCAAAATTTCGGAAAGAGGCGCCACCCGGCTCGACGACAGGCTTTCGGAAGCTGCTATGGAAGACCGGAAAAAGAACGGCTACTTCTGAGAAGAAGGCAGGAAGAACACGAAGGCGCGAAGACACAAAGGCACGAAGGCGCTAAGTATCATTTGGGATTGCTCTTAAATAACCACCAATACCAAACCGAACGCCAACTCAAACACACAAACACTCAAACACTAAAACACTAATACACTCATGAATATTCTGAAATTTATAACTGCCGGATCGGTAGATGATGGGAAAAGCACACTGATTGGTCGGCTGTTGTTTGATTCCAAGGCGGTTTCGCACGATATCTTACACACGCTGGAAAGACAGAGTCGCAACAAAAATGCCGGCGAACTGGATCTTTCTTTGCTGACAGACGGATTGCGGGCAGAACGCGAGCAGGGCATCACGATTGATGTGGCTTATAAATATTTCAACACCTCCAAACGCAAGTTCATCATTGCTGATGCTCCGGGGCATGTTCAGTATACCCGAAATATGGTTACTGGCGCCAGTAATGCAGACTTGGCCATTATTCTGGTGGATGCACGCCAGGGTATTGTGGAGCAAACCCACCGCCATAGTCTGATTGCAGCCCTGATGGGCATTCCACACATCCTGGTGGCCGTGAATAAAATGGACCTGGTGGGATACGACGAGCAGGTGTTTTACAAAATTGCACTTGACTACCAGAAACTGGCCCAAAAACTGGGCTTGCAGGAAGTAAAAATCATCCCGATCAGTGCCGTAGTGGGCGATAATGTGGTGCACAGATCCAATCATACGCCCTGGTATACCGGCGAAACCTTGCTGCAACATCTGGAAACCGTAGAAATCAGTCACGACCTTCCGGAAGATCAGGCCAGATTCCAGGTACAGTATGTGATCAGACCCGGCCATGATGATTATCATGATTACCGAGGTTATGCCGGCGCCCTGCGCAGTGGTTTCTTCAGAAAAGGCGACCGTGTGAGGGTTCTCCCTTCAGGTATTGAAACCACCCTTAAAGCTATTGAAGTACACCAAAAAGAAGTAGCTGAAGCCTTTGCACCACAACCTGTAGTGCTGCATCTGGCAGATGATATTGATGTGTCAAGAGGCGATTCCCTGATACGGGTTGAAGATGCACAACCTGTTGTTTCCCAGGATATTGAGCTGGAAATATGCTGGATGAGCGACCGCCCTCTTAAAGTTGGCGACCGCTACCTGCTAAGGCACAATGCTGCGCACACCAAGGCCGTGGTGAAAGAAATTTATCACCGGGTGGACGTACATTCTTTCGAGCCACATGCCATTGATGCCATTCAACTGAATGATATAGCCCGAATCAAACTGAGGACTGCTCGTCCACTCGTGTTTGATGCTTATCGCCAAAACCGGGCCAGCGGAGGACTCATCCTGATCAACGAGACCACGTTTGATACCGTTGCGGCAGGCATGCTCAGAGAACTTCCCCGCGAAGAACCCGCCACCACTGAATTTGATATTTAAACCGCAACAAAATTATCGCCCCGATGGGGCTACTGGAATGTCGCCCCGATGGGGCTTGGGAGGGCCTAGAGGCCCTGGCGAACTTCGTTCGCGTTTGCTCGCTCACTCATTCATCACTTACTCACTCACTCACGCCATGTCTCATTTTTTTGATTTCCAATCCTTTAACGAGAAAAAAACGGGCATCAATATTCCGGTTTCCACCCTTGTATCCGGCGTTTCCAAACCCAAACTGACGGTAGTCGGTGCAGGAATCGGCGACCCGGACCATATTACGCTCAAGGCCATTAAGGCTTTGCAAACCGCCGATGTGGTGCTGTATGATGCACTGGTGAACGAAAGTTTGCTCGACTATGCACCAGCGCTGGCCGCCAGAATTTTTGTTGGCAAGCGTCGCGGCGCTAAATCATACACACAAGAGGAAATTCACGAACGCATTGTGGCCTACGCCAAATGCTGCGGGCATGTGGTGCGGCTGAAAGGTGGAGATCCATTTGTATTCGGCAGAGGATTGGAGGAATTGCAATATGCGCAGGCGTATGGACTGGAAACGGCCTATGTGCCCGGAATTTCCAGTGCAATTGCAGGAGCAGCCGCAGCAGGTATTTCGGTAACGCTGCGTGGAGTGAGCAGAAGCTTCTGGACAATAACAGCTACCACCGATACAGGTGAACTGAATCCGGATATCCTGGCAGCCGCTCAAAGCGACGCAACAGTGGTGGTGCTGATGGGCCTTGCCAAGTTGAAGGAAATTGGTCGGATTTTTCAGAATGCCGGAAAATCCGACTGGCCCGTTGCTGTGATCCAAAACGCTACCTGCGAGCAACAAAAATCCACTTTTGGCACTGTCACCAATATACTCGACCAGGTGGAGCAATTTCAGATCGGAAGCCCGGCGGTCATCATTCTAGGTCCGGTGGTTGAACATCGCTGGCAGGCAGAAGACACTGAAGATCAGGCACTTGCATTGGAGTTGCTGCGCCTTTCCAGCACAGAAGTATTTTGAAATAAGGTAAATACTACACTACATGACAACGCCCAAACTTGCTCCCATAGATCAGGATTTGTTGCAACGGCTAACCAACGGCCCAACGGTGCTCCAGCAAATGTGGCTGAGTGGTTATTTATATGCCCTGGCTTCGCAATCTGAGGTGGCTGTTTTGCCTCAGTCCATCCAGCAGTCCCAGGCGCCATCAGAACTTCCGGACCCACCCGTGATAACGGTGTTGTATGGATCACAAACCGGGAACAGCAAAAAAGCAGCGCAAAAAGCA
Source organism: Saprospirales bacterium (assembly GCA_003448025.1). Taxonomy (GTDB): domain Bacteria; phylum Bacteroidota; class Bacteroidia; order Chitinophagales; family Saprospiraceae; genus M3007. The sequence goes on from DLXL01000168.1 coordinate 6,645, forward strand.
GTAGCCAGCCTACAGACACAAGGATGGAAAACCAACCTGGCGGATTTGAACGACTACCCAACCCGCCAGCTCAAATCCGAAAAACGCATCCTGCTCGTGGTGAGTACCCAGGGAGAAGGCGAACCTCCGGCGTCAGCCGAAGAATTCTATCAATGGTTGATGAGCAACCGGGCGCCCCGATTGGAAGGCCTGGAGTTTGCGGTGTGTGCCCTGGGCGATAAATCTTACCTGAAATTCTGCCAAACCGGAAAAGACTTCGATGCCAGACTGGAGGCATTGGGCGCCCGCCGATTGAGTGCGCGGGTAGATTGCGACGTTGATTTCGAAGCACCTGTGGAAGCATGGATTCAGCAGTTGCTGAAAGACCTGCCCGTTCCGGCATCCGCCGCCTCCAAATCGGTTGCACTGCAGTATGTTGACACCGCCAAAAGTAATGGCCATTTTCAGGAAAAACAGAGTCAATACGACCGAAAAAGTCCATTTCAGGCTGCATTACTGGCTAAAACACCTTTGAATGGTCGGGGATCCAAAAAAGAAACCTGGCATCTGGAGTTTTCGCTGGAGGGTTCCAACCTATCCTATCAGCCGGGAGATGCGCTCGGTATTTATCCGCAGAATCCGCCTGCGCTTGTGAAGGAAGTGCTGTATGCCGCTATGTTGAACGGTCATAAGCTCGTGACGTACAATGGCCGGGAAATGCCGTTCAGGCAGGTATTGCTTAAAGAAGTAGAGTTGAGCGTGCTCACGAAAGAGATGTTGGAAAACTATGCAGCATGGACCAACAATGCCCGGATCAAAGCCATTCTGGCCGATCCGACGGCCCTGAAAACTTTCCTGTACGGCAGGAATGTTGCCGATTTATTGCGGGAATTCCCTGCGGCTTTGTCGGAAGAAACCCTATTGCAGTTCCTGCGCAAAATGCCTCCACGCTTGTACTCTATAGCCTCCAGTCCGGAAGTATACCCGGATGAGGTGCATTTAACGGTTGCTGCAGTAAGGTATTTATTCAATGATCGGGCGCATGCGGGGGCAGCCTCCACCTTCCTTGCCGACAGGGTTGAAGCCGACGATAAGGTGCCGGTGTTTGTAGCGCAAAATGAATATGTCAAACTGCCGGAAAACGATCAAACCGATATCATCATGGTTGGCCCTGGCACCGGGGTT
>DLXL01000168.1:7935-8172 GCA_003448025.1 Saprospirales bacterium
TTGTTGGTTGGCCCTGGCACCGGGGTAGCGCCTTTTCGGGCATTCGTGCAGTCGAGAGCAGAACGCGGAGGTAGCGGTAAAAACTGGTTGTTTTTTGGCAATCCGCACTTCGAAACAGATTTTCTGTACCAAACAGAATGGCTTCAACACTTAAAACAAGGCACCCTTGATCGGCTGGATGTAGCATTCAGCAGGGATCAAAAGGAGAAGATTTATGTGCAACACCGATTGCTGGAA
>DLXL01000393.1:0-6181 GCA_003448025.1 Saprospirales bacterium
AACGCCCACTAAAACACCAAACCACCAAAACACTAAAACACTAAAACACCAACTTAAAAATCGTTGTTATGATTTTCCAGCCTGCCAGGACGGTTCCTTTTATGGTTCCAGAAACCTTGCTTTGGCCGGCTGTTCTCTTTCGATATCGGACAGGCACCTCGGTACATTTCAACCTCATTTTTGCCGCTTTTACCTGCATCTCAACAGTCCATCCATAATTTCGGTCCTGCATGTCCATAGCTTTCAATGATTCCCAACGTATGGCACGAAAAGGACCCAGATCTGAAAACCGGTATCCGTAAATCAGCCGGATAAGAACAGGAGCCAACCAGTTGCCAAATCTTTGTGGCACCGTCATCGCATCCGGCTCCATTCCGCCCAACATTCTGGATCCGATCACCATATCCATTTTATCTGTCAAAATAGGATTTACCACTTTCGGTAATTCCTCCGGGTAGTCTGAAAAATCTCCGTCCAAAAACACCACAATTTCAGGTTGTTCTGACGAAGGCAATTGATATAAGTAACGCATTCCAGCCAAACAAGCATTCCCATAACCCCTCAGCGGCTGATGAATGACCTGCGCTCCTGCTTCCTTTGCCACCTTGGCTGTTTGATCCGTTGAACCGTTATCACAAACCACCACTTGACGCACCCAGTCTTTGGGTAATCCATGTATAACCAGTGGCAGGCTTTTTTCTTCATTCCAGGCCGGAATCAGCACATAAATCCTGGGAAACGACTCCATGTTTTGAAAACAAACTTCCGTTCCGTTAGTCACTTCCCGAAAAGCGCCACAAAAGTAACAAGAGCAGTTAAGAGAAAGTTAAAAGTCTTTAGGTTTTTGAGGTTAAAGTTTTGCAAACAGAGAAGTAATCTGGCTTATCCTTTAACCAGAGTACCAAAGTAACCTTTTCAGGATTGCAAAATCATGTTCCAAATTCATCATTTTAGAAAAACGATTGATTCAAACCCAAGCAAAATTCCAGCTTCCTGCAAAATGATATTTGGCGCATCAGCGCTTACCCGTGCTTTTAAACCCTGAAGAAAACCCTCCTTCTCAAGCCAAATCCTCTCCTAAGCAGCAAAGTGTTAATTATTTTAACACTTCAAAGTTGTAAGTCCAGATACACCTCAGTGGTAAGGTTGGGCGGACAATACACATTAAAAGTATCACTTTTGATCACCACGCCGTTTCTCAGGGTAAAGGTTCCAAATGCCCGGTTGGCGGCTTCAAGAGGCCGAACACTTGTCAGATGAAATACACTCGCCGGATCATCGAGGGGGTACATAAAAATATCAGCCTTCGAACTTTCCTGATAGATTTCCAAAGTATATCCCATTAGTTCCTGAGTAAGCGTCGGAAGGCTGAAATAAAAATATGCCTTTGGGAACAAATAGAAGATATACTCCTGATTGTTTTTCATTATAGCATCATCAAGTTCAAAATCCCTCGACAATTCAACAAAATTCCCATCCTGATCTCTGCCATAACGCTGATGATTCCCGGGAAAACCTGCGCACTCAACAACTACTTCATTCAACTGAGAGTATTTAGTTGAAAAGTTAAATTCAAAAAAGCCATTTTCATCTGTAAGCGCCTGATCGTAAACCGTTTCACCAACTCCCCAATACCCATCAGTTGCATTCATTGTCCGGTTGGGAAAAGGTTTGTTAGTACCAGCCTCGAGCAAATAGCCCGATGCACGGAATGGAATAGATTCCTCCTCTACTTTTTTGCATGTCAACAAAAAAGGAACTGCCAATACCAACCAATAATATTGTTTCATCTTATTTGCGTTTTTCCAAAATTAAGCCTGTTTTTACGCAAAAACCAATGATATAGCTCAATATTACTTATGATATCCATCCAGGTGTAAACACTTTTCTCCCCGGAGAATAATTATTTGACAGCATGTTTGATAAACATGCTAAATTTGGCCACTCATAATCCTCGCATTCTGAATTTGTAGTAATCCCTGAGCAGGGCTGTATCCATCGCTAATGTGAAAGAGATACAGCCTTGCTATTTTTTTACCCGTAACTTTCCTTGAAGCATGGTCCAACCCTTTACTAAAATCGCCCTGGTAATCCTTTTTTGTCTTTGGCAATCATTGGGATTGCTGGCTGTAAATGACGGGGGGCCTGGAAACCCCACTGATCCCGACTCCTTAAGTCAGCTACGGGGCCACTGCAAGGCTCAGGTCCGACTGGATACTAACTGCTTAACCCAGGAAATTACCATTTCGGCCTATGTTTATTGGACCTGGACAGCTGTTTTGCAACCTGTGGTTGCAAACTGGTCTACCGGACAACAGGCGCATAAAATATCTGTTGTCCCGCCAGGCACCTGGAGTTGGGACCCCGTCGGCACTACCTGTGAAGAATATCATTGGGAAACGGGAACCACTCTGGATCTGCCTTTTTTTGAAGGGCCGGTAGATTTGACGGCGCCCCCAGCCATCTGCCCGGGCGAGGGATTCGTGGAAATACAGGCTAACCTCAATTATTACTCACACTTTGAAACGCTCACCTGGAGCCCTCCAAACCCAAACGGCGATTTTGAGCCTTACCCGGTGAGTCAGGCTGGCACCTACGGCATAACGGTGACCGACACCTATGGCTGTACCTCCTCGGATCAGGTTACGATCGTTGAGCCCATTATTTTCAATCCAGGCATCGCAGGGCCGATTCGAATGTGCCCCGAAGGAGACACCGCTCAATTATCGCTCCTCACCCCTTCACTATACACCTCCTTTGAATGGGAAAACGGTGAAACAACTTCCCCTATTACCATTTTCGAACCAGGAATTTATCAGGTAACCGCTACCGATATATATGGATGTACTGGCACTAATGCCTACAGCGTACAATCAGGAGGAGTAGACCCTTTTGGCATTTCTGTATCCAGTCCTACCCTTTGCCCCGGACAAACAGATACACTTCGTGTTTTAGGCGGCTTCAATCAGTATGTATGGTCGAATAATGTAGGAGGCATAACCAATATCGTTCAACAGGCTGGCACCTACACGGTAACGGTAACCAACTCCAATGGATGTACCGGCACCTCCAGCACCACCATTGCCCCGATTTTTCCTCCTGTAATACAGGTCATATCCTCTCCCTTATGCCCTGGCGACACATCGGTGCTGTCTGTTACCGGCGGCAGCTTCCCGCAATATTTGTGGTCGTCCGGGCAAACCTCACAGACTATTCAGGTTACACAGCCCGGTATCTATGCCGTAACCATTAGTGGTCCGGGCATTTGCAGTGCTGTTTCAACAGATACCATGGGTTTTGCCGCAACACCCGTTGCCACTATTGCCCCACCGGGTGTGCTGAATTGTCTGATCAACCAAACCAGTCTAAACGCAGACAGCTCCAGTTCCGGCTCCGGCTTCTCTTTTCAATGGTTCACACCCGACGGGCATTTTGTTTCAGGCGACAGCACGCTTAATCCGGTTGTTGATGCGCCGGGAAGCTATTTTTTAAGTATCCGGAACGACAGTACCGGATGCATTGCCCGGGATACCATCCAACTGAATCAGGATATCGCAGCTCCTCCTGCTGATGCGGGCTTGCCAGACGCTCTGACTTGCAGCCTCACTCAGCTCAACATTGGTCCATTACCCACTCCTTCAGATCCAGACTTGTTACCCGCATGGTTTACTACAGACGGAAATATTCTTTCCGGCCAAAATAGCTGGTCGCCGGAGATTAACCAACCGGGAACCTACCTGTTAACTGTTACCCAGGCCATTAACGGCTGTACCAGTACATCCAGCGTAACTATTGGAGAAGATGTTCAAGCTCCGGATGCGCAAATTGAAACGCCTCCAATCATTACCTGGTTGCAGGGTATTGTTCCGCTCGATGGCTCAGGTAGTTCATCTGGCCCAAGCTTCCAATATCAGTGGTCAACCACCGATGGGTTAATTAACGGATCTGGCAACACTCCAATAAGCAATGCTGCTTCCGTTGGCACCTATCAATTGCTGGTGACCAATACAACTAATGGATGTACCGGAACTTCGACTGTTACCGTATCTGCAGATGTCAATATTCCAGTGGTTACGGCATTGCCGCCAGACACGCTCTCCTGTAACATTCAGGCTGTAATCATTGACGCCAGTTCATCCTCTTCAGGACCAGGATATCAATACCAATGGAGTACCGTCAATGGAAATATACTCAACGGACAAAATGGCTTAACACCCCAGGTAGATGCTCCGGGAGCCTATCTGTTAACGCTGGTGAATACCTTGAATAATTGTACCGCAACCCTGGCGGTTAATGTTCCGGAAAACACGATTCCTCCGGTATCAGATGCAGGTATTGTACAAACGTTGAACTGTACGCAACCAACAACAGTCCTGGATGGAAGCGGTTCGTCTACCGGCTCGTCCTACCTGTATCAATGGAGCTCAACAGATGGGAACATTGTTTCCGGCGAGCAAACGCTCAATCCATTGGTGAATCAAAGCGGAACTTATCAGTTAATGGTAACCGACCAGAGGAACGGTTGCACTGCTGTTTCATCTGTAAACATCCTTCAGGACGCCAATGCGCCTTCGGTTGTTATCGCCCAGCCGCAAATGCTGAACTGCCAACTTGTTCAGACCATTTTGGATGGTTCTTCCTCTACCAGTACCGGTAATCTGGCATATCAATGGACAGGCAATATTGTATCCGGCCAGGGTACTTTGCAGGCCATGGTAGATCAGCCCGGTGTTTACCAACTATTGATAACGAACCTGGATAATGGATGTACGGACCAGGAGACCATAACCGTTTCGCAAGATATCCAGGCGCCTGTTGTGAACGCTGGTCCTGATGGCATTGTGCACTGTACTACCCCGGTCATCAGCCTGGGTAGCAGTATAAATCCAGGCGGGTCCGGTTACAGTATTCAGTGGAGTACGCAGGGAGGCAACATCCTTTCGGGGGGCAATTCGCCAACCATCCTGGTTGATCAGGCCGGTAGTTATCAAGTGCTGATTACCAATACGCAAAATGGGTGTACTGCTTCAGATGCTGCCGTGGTGTTGGCAGACTTTACACCGCCGACTGCGAATGCCGGCCCGGGAGCCGTTCTTACCTGCGCAACAAATACATACCAAATGCAGGGAAGCGGGAGTATGGGAAGCCTGTTCTCCTATTTGTGGACCACTTCAAATGGCCAGATTCTTTCCGGGGAGAATACGCTTTCACCCACCATCAATGCTCCCGGAACCTATCAATTACTGGTGAGCAATATCCTGAATGGCTGTACCGCCACCAGTACCGCTATTATTACTGAAAATGCAGACGGCCCGGTTGCTACCATTCAGCCTCCAACTGTACTGACCTGTCAGACAGGTTCAACCTTGTTGAATGCCACCGGAACCAGCACCGGACCAGAATTTGTGTACGCCTGGTCTACCCAAAACGGGAATATTTCCAACGGTGCGAATTCGTTTACTCCTTTGGTTAACGCACCCGGTGATTACCAGCTTACGGTGACTAACGTTACCAATCTGTGTACACAAACGGCAACCATTACTGTTTTACAAGATATTCAGTCGCCAGTAGTAAATATCAGTACAGGGGGCTTGTTAACCTGTTCGGTGACCAGCCTGGGATTGGAGGCAAATACCCTTTCTTCCTCTTCGCCAAATTTAAACTTCCAGTGGACAACAACCAACGGACAAATTGTTTCCGGTCAGCAATCGGCTAATCCCCTGATTAATGCCCCGGGGGATTATAACCTGACCGTAACAGATGCTGCCAATGGATGTACCGGCATGAATCAGGTAACCATATTCCAGGACATTACACCGCCCTTGGTTCTATTGGAGAGTCCTCCCCAACTTACCTGTAGTCAATCTACAGTAACGATTAACGCTACTGCCTGTTCTATTGGCAATCAATATCAATACCAGTGGAGCAGCAGTCCGGGTGGTCATTTTGTTACATTACAAAACCCAAATAATCCGGTGGTAGATGCCCCGGGTGATTATACCTTAACGATCACCAGTCTTAACAATGGATGCAGTGAAAGTGCAACCGTTTCAGTGAATCAAAATATCCAGTCACCGACAGCTGAAGCAGGAGCTCCTGTGGTACTTGATTGTGCCACCCCTGCCAGTCAGCTAAATGGTTCAGGATCCAGTCAGGGCGGGGAGTTTCAGTATCAATGGAC
>DLXL01000393.1:6294-7950 GCA_003448025.1 Saprospirales bacterium
CAGGGCGGGCAGTTTCAGTATCAATGGACCACTCCGGATGGTCAAATTCAATCCGGGGCCGGAACACTAAACCCAACCATTGCAGCAGCCGGAACCTATACACTCACCGTCATAAACACTGCGAATGGCTGCACCCAAACCGATGTGGTGCTGGTAACGGAGGACATGCAAGATCCTTTTGTTCTGATCACCCCGCCTGCCACGCTCAATTGTATTCAGACCAGCATTCAACTAGTTGCTGCTGGAACCCAACTGGGAACTGCACCTACTTTCAACTGGAGCGCTTCAGGCGGCGGCAATATTGTTTCGGGAGGCAACACACTGAATCCTACCGTGGATGCGCCGGGATTATATCAAATGCTGGCAGTAAACACCTTAAACGGCTGTACGGCTACGATGACTGTCACCGTGAACGAGGATGTTCAGATTCCGGCGGTTCAAATTCAGCAGCCATTGGTATTAACCTGTTCCCTGGAGGAGTTCCCGTTACAAGCTACTACGGCTGCACAGGTATTATTCAGTTGGAACACCGTTCAGGGACATTTCGTATCCGGTGTAAGCAGCTTAAATCCGGTCGTTGACCTGCCTGGTATTTATCAGTTAAGTGTTACCAATCCTGTTAACGGATGCACCAATAGCGCTCAGGTAACGGTGACTCAGGAGCAAAACATTCCTGTTGACTTTCAATTTCAGCTTGATCCGCCTTTATGTGATGGTACACTAGGCGCTGTAATGGTTGAACAAGTAAATGGGGGAATTGGGCCATATACGTATTCCATAGACGGTGGCCAAACCTTCCAATCCAGCGAGACACTTGGTGGACTTCAAACTGGTGATTACCAACTGGCCATTCAGGATGCCAATGGTTGTGAAATTGCAGAAACGATTCAGGTTCCGGATCCGCCTGTTCCTGCAGTAGATATTCCGCCATCCTTCCAGATTTCCTTGGGCGACCAACAGACTTTAAGTGCCATTGTTCCACAAACTTTCCCTGTTTCATTGATCGATACGGTTATCTGGACACCTGCCGAGGGATTAACTTTTGATGGAAACAGCATACAAGACTTGCTAAACCCCTTAGGTGCGCCCTATCGCAGCACCTATTATACAGTAACCATTTATACCAAAGAAGGCTGTAAAGCATCTGCACGGACGTTGATACAGGTAGATCGTCAGGTGGATATTTATGCCCCTAATGTGATCAAACCCGACGATCCGGACGGCGAAAATGCCCGGTTTACCCTGTTTGCCAGGGATGAGTCGATCGCCATCATTCGCAACCTGCAAGTGTTCGACCGATGGGGTTCTATGGTGTTTTCCAATCAAAACATTCGTCCGAATGATCCCCAGGCTGGCTGGGATGGTACCGACAGAGGAGAACCGGTTAATCCGGCGGTATTTATCTGGTGGGCGAAAGTTGAATTAATTGACGGGAGGGAAGTGCTGATTAAAGGCGATGTAACGGTGCTTCGGTAGGGGGATGCTAAAGAGGCTAAAAAAGCCTGAAAAACAAAAGAGAATAAGCTTTTCCTGATCAGTTGCATAAAAAAAAGAGGCGATGGATAAACCATTGCCGCTTTTTTGTTGGGTCACAAGGACTCGAACCCTGAAAGACAGAACCAAAATCTGCTGTGTTACCATTACACCATGCCCCAA
>DLXL01000556.1:0-1040 GCA_003448025.1 Saprospirales bacterium
ATGTAGTCGTGCTGGTTCATTACCTCTTTTCAATCCATCATACTGCGGTAAAATCTGTTTGTGAAAAATGTTGCCTGAAATCTGACTACGTAAATCCTCTTCGGTATAACGGGTAGAAAGAGCCAGCAATTCCCGCAAGGCAACTGATGCAGCATATCCATTTGCCTCACTTTCATGTAAGGTAACCAGTTGCCCGGTACCATCAAAATGAAGCCAACTCAATAAACCATCCCCAACAAGTTCTTTAATGGATTTGTCCAAAAAATCCTGCCCCATTCGCTCCGGGAAAGCATGGTAAATGATCATCCATCTGCGCAAACAGGTTATCATTTTACTGCGTGCCTCCGCCGTATCCATCCTTCGGATATCCATAAAGGACAACCCTTTCCGGACTTCTTCATGAAGGGTTTCTGTATCGGCCATAAATTGCAGGTAAACAGCGTCTTTTATATTGGGCATTACCTTCATCCAGCCCGCCCTTCCGGCGTGATCCCGAACAATTTTTTCCACGATTGCCAATGCATTAAAGCCATATAATGCACATTCTGGCACCGTAACGACCTCTCCCCTATCATTCAGTGTAAACCATCGAACCTCCGATTGTACCATGGCACCAGGTGCAATCAACAAACCGGGAAGAAGATATTCCAGCGCAAGCCTGTTAAAGGATGCGCCTTGCGCGCGGTCATCCTGATCCGAAAAGATTTCTGCCCCCAACAAACAAGCATAAGTAAAACGCACCATGGAGGCACGAACATCCGTGAAAGGTCTGTGTCGCTTTAGGTCTTCTGCCACCTGCGCTGCCAGCGCCTGCCGTTTAGCCAGTAAACTGAAGTACAAGTCCTCACGAAGCATTCCCTTATCCTTTACAATTTTATTTTCATCATCGGAAGCTATCCTGTCCAGGATCTCCATTAGCTCCTGAATTTGCCCCACCAGATCGAACTGGCCGTTGGAAACAAATTGAAACCGGTCGCCCACTACGTCCACCCGATCCAGCCAGTTACATTTTCCTCCGCCGCAACTTTCCAGCACCGCCG
>DLXL01000556.1:1193-1773 GCA_003448025.1 Saprospirales bacterium
CCAGCACCGCCGCCTCCAGCAATTCTTCGGAAGGATGCACCAGACGGCAAACCTTCAAAGTGTTCTCTAAAATGACCCTGACTATCGGTTGATTATCCGGTACATCCTCGCTGTGTTTTCCGGTGTGTCGCAATGGATCGTTGGGTAAACTATGGTATAACCGCAGGGCAGCATCTGAAATGCTCTCTGCTGCAATTTCCAGGTTATGCCGGGCTGTGGTAGACGGACAGCGGCCTTGCTGCAGATATTCACGAAGTCTGCTGGCATAGAGCAATACATATTGTAGCAGCCGGTCGTTACCCTGAACAGCATCCCTCATGATCCTTCCGGCTGTTTCTTTTTGCATGTAGGTAATCAGAAGGTATTCATACAATTGAGCCGACAACGGATCTATTTTCGTCCGGACATGGTCGCAGTATTGAAATGCCTGGGTATAATTTTTTACAGCCAGTGCGTCTTTGGCGAGCAACAGGCTCCTTCTGAAATCATTTTTTTGATCAAAAGAAAGCAATCCAATTTGTTCTAATGCTTCCTGTTCTCTCGGGCCAACGGGCAAATTGAGCGTTTCAGGAATAATGAT
>DLXL01000556.1:1889-3378 GCA_003448025.1 Saprospirales bacterium
GTCAACCGGAACAAAAAACGGCGGCACAGCGCTTTCTTCGCGACTTTCACCCGCAAATCGGTAATAATCTCGGATAAAAATCTGTCGCCATTCCGGGACTAAATCCTCTACCTGAAGTCGTTCCAAAAGATGCACCAGATCGGACTGGATGGGGGTTGCTTTAGCCTTTAATTCTTCAAGGGTTATTTGCGATAATGCAGTTTGCTCCCGCAATTGTTTGAAATATTCCTCCACATCCAACACCCCTCGTTTCACTTGCACGTTCTGAATCAGTCGTTTCAACAGTGCCAGCAATGGCGCATGATTGATCCGATCCGTTTGTGCAAGAAGTCGTTCTTTTAAGTCTTCCAGGCTGATGGGCAGCGATATCGTTCCAATATCGATGATATCTTTTTGCGGTGCAGCGGTTATAACCCGTGCTGCCATTTGGCTGGCGCGAAACAATTGCCTATCGCGGGAAATGCCATGCTGCTCAATTGTTTCACCGGATGGCAATGCTTGTAGGAAGGGTTTTAGTGTGCTGGGAACAACTGTACTTCTGGCTAAAACAGTCATTATTTGAAAAGAAGGCACCTCCTTTTGTAACTCAATAGCACGAGAAGTTTCCCAACGAACATCCGGGCTGTCTTCAAAATTTAAGGACACCACGGCCACAAACAAATCTGTTTTCTCCAGAAATGCGGTAGCTTTTACCCGATACTCCTCTTTTGGGACACCGGATTTTTCCCAGAAAACTGTATGATCGGGTTGTAACGTTAAAGATATCTGGCGTTGCAGATCAGCAGCGGTGCGTGCATCTGCCGCATCGTAAGACAAAAAGATATGGAAAGTTGAAGCCATTAGACTGGGCAAAAATTCAAAAAAACCGCCATATTATTGCGTAGAATTTCAAAGAGGCAATTTTAGCATTTGTCTAACACATCGCAAATAACAGATGACCACGTTCTAACGTTATGCGCTGTCCAAATTATTTTAATACCATGACCACTCGAATCTTGCTTTGCATTTTGCTGATTTCCTGCCAGTCCATTTTTGCACAATCTTCCCGTAAGATCAAGCTTACTCCGGTAACCGTAGGCTTTGATCTGCCCGAATCCTACAAGCAACGTACATTTATTAAGGGTCTTGCCGGCTTTGTCAATAAAATTGATCAGTTGGTTGGCGCCATGATCCTTGTGGATGGCAATAAAACCACCGTTCTTACCCGTTTTGTCAAACAGGATAAACCACCTGTAGTCACTGCCTCCACCTCGGATGTAATCTACAATTCCAAAATTGACTCCAAATTCAAATTCAACGGAGCCTATAGTATAGCCTCCACCAAAATTGAAAAAGACAATATTTATGAGATTATCCTCACGGATGTAGGATATGCCTTTCTTCCGGAAGACTATATTCCATACCTGGATATTTGCCGGGCAGCCACTAATGTAGCGCCTGAAACCCGTGCGAAGACCTATTACGTCCGCTCAGCCAAGCTCACTACCGT
>DLXL01000556.1:3600-4341 GCA_003448025.1 Saprospirales bacterium
AACACTACAGACCAGTTTAAACTGGATTACGTCGTATCAGTGGATCTGGTTAGCCTGGAAAAGCTATTGTCGCTGCATAATTGCAACGATCTGATCAATAACGAAGAAATTGCGCGGCGCGAGAAAGCAGAAAAAGCGCGCCTTGAGGCGATGCGGGCTGATGAAGAAAAAAAGGCAAGAGAACAAGAAGCACAATATGCTAAAAATCAGGTAGAGGAATTGCGCAAAACACTCAGCGAAAGCCTTGTACGTACTGTTGAAATGCAGTGCCAGTTGCAGGAAGCACAGGAAAGAGAGCGGAATGCATTGGATCAGTTAAACAGTGCCATCAAAAGAGCGGATGAAATGACGGCAAAAGCCCAGGTGGCTCAGCACAATGCAGATACCAAAGAAGAGATCATTCTGACCTTCAAAAGCAAGGAGGGCAAACTTCTGGAAATCAAAAGCCTGGAAGAACTGAGTGAAGAAAAACTTCGCGAACTGGGCTTTGATGTCGAGATTTTGAAGCGTTAATCAACGAAACCGCATTTGAAGCACACCCAACATCGCCTCTTTAATAATGTTGAGCGACATTTTGGACTGGCCTTTTTCCCGGTCTTTAAAGGTAATCGGTACATCTTTCACGGTAAAGCCCAGGCGATAGGCGGTATACTTCATCTCTATCTGGAATGCATATCCTATAAATCGGATCTTATCCAAATCCATCGTTTCCAGCACCTTTCTGCGATAACAGATGAATCC
>DLXL01000556.1:4482-9799 GCA_003448025.1 Saprospirales bacterium
AAGAATAATGCGGTCCAGAGGCCAATTAACTACTTTCCCTCCGCTGCAATAGCGTGATCCTACTGCCACATCTGCACCTTCATCCCTGCATTTTGCCAACAAACGCGGTAAATCAACCGGATTGTGGGAAAAATCGGCGTCCATTTCAAAGAAGTATTCATAGTCTCTTTCCAGCCCCCACTTAAACCCGGCAATATAGGCTGTACCTAGCCCAAGTTTGCCCTTGCGTTCCAGAAGATGTAGCCGTCCGGAAAATTCACCGGATTGCAAATCCCGAACAATTTGAGCTGTGCCATCAGGTGAACCATCGTCCACTATCAACACATGAAATTCATCCGACTGTGCAAGTGCAGCCCGGATAATGGCTTCAACGTTTTCCTTTTCGTTGTAGGTTGGTATGATAACGATACAAGACATTCAGTTAAAAGCGGTGCGGAAAGATGTGGACGTGAAATGATGTATGAAACAGACAAAAGGTTGCTATTACATGGCGGCAGAGACCGCAAAAGCCAGCATGGATAAAATCAATCCATACATGAAGATATTGTAACAAGTACTTAGGTACCGATACTTTTTAGCCAATACAATACCTAAAAAGTATAAGTCGCGACTCATACTACTGTATAAAAACTCAGGATCCGTGAGCATTTCATTCACACCCCACTGAAAATCGGTAAGATTCATGTTGTAAAAATTACCAAAAAACAGCAGGTTCGCCTTTCGTTGCTTGATAGCTTCCCGGGTAACCTTGCCCTCTGTGATTTTAGGGCGTGTTGCCAAAGTGGCAAACACCATGGATCCCAGGCAGGTTGCCGTTAGCATGATGGTGGGAACAATAATTTTCCAGGTGGCTCCGTCCTGCATTTTAGGCAGAAGGTTTGACACCAAAATGGAGATCACAATAGCATTCACCGACAACATTAGGTTGGCTTTACTATCGGCCATAGCGCTCAGGTTAGTATGTGTGCGGTAAGTGGTGCGATACATCGTTTCCACACCACGGCCAAAGCGCGCTGATTTAATTTCGTTTTCACTGTCTTTGAGCACCTTTTTAAGGTCGCCGGTTTTCTCTTTCTCTTCCAGCAAAGAGATTTCATCTATGGTTGGAGCCATAGATGGGTTTAGCCTGCGTTTTTGTTTGAGCAGTTGCTGAATATGTTTGGCTTTCCGCTTGTTAAACAACTCCTGCGCAACAACCGTATGGTATTCATGAGTTAACATGAAGTTTATTTCAAAATCAACCCAGTCCTGATCACTCATGACCATGCTTCTGGTAAGCACAAATTCTTGTCGCAGCCTACTGGTTCTATCCCAATACAAATCCATCCCTAAGTGGCTCAAATCAGCATCGGCAATGATCTGGCCGAGCAAAGATTGCGGCGTCTGGGGCACTTTGGTTGCCCTGATACAAGCCTGAATTTCATTCAGTTGTTCAGCAGGAACCTTGCCTTGAAGGAATGCAGCCGCTCTGGCACAACTGCGCTCCTCATGATCGGCCGGACCTTCCGCGTAACCCGTATCATGGAACCAGGTGGCCAATAATATGGTTAGCAAATCCTGAGGATCCAGTCTAAACCCTTCAGCAATGGTTTTGGCAGCCGCAACCGTTTGAATGGTGTGCTCCAAATCATGAAAAACATATTGAGGAGAAATAAATTGCGCAAAATGATCTTTGATATGCGCTTCAACCTCATTCAACAGTTGCTCAACAGGCGTCATGTATGTAATTTAAGAGCGGCAAAGTTAACAGAAAATTATGGACGATGTTGACAATGATCACAATGTTGGGAACCTGTGGAAAAATGGGGGATAACTTCTGGGGCAATTGTTCCACGCTCCGTTTCACGCACTGTTACCTTTGCCAGCGCTGCATCATCCGGGTGCCGTATCAAAACGATCGAACATTATGCTAAAAGACATGGGCAAAGTTATCACCATAGCCAACCAGAAAGGTGGCGTAGGCAAGACCACCACCGCCATCAACCTGGCTGCATCTCTGGCCATCCTGGAAAAAAGAGTGCTGCTTATTGATGCTGATCCACAAGCAAATGCATCATCTGGGGTTGGATTACCAGAAACGAACGAAACGGCAAGTCTCTATGATTGTCTGGTACATGGTGTGGACCCACGAGAAGTCATCATCAAAACCGAAACACCAAATCTGGATCTTTTACCCTCCAACATTGATCTGGTAGGTGCTGAAATCGAATTGGTTAATCGCCCAAACCGGGAATACATTCTTCGTGGTGTGGTTGGCGAACTCCGAAATGAATATGATTATATCTTCATTGATTGCCTTCCCTCCCTCGGGCTAATCACCGTAAACGCCCTCGTAGCTGCGGATACTGTTTTAATTCCGGTACAATGCGAAATGTTTTCCTTTGAAGGGTTAGCCAAACTGAAAAACACGATCGACCTGATTCGTCAGGGATTCAACCCAAATCTTAAGGTGGAAGGCTTGCTCATCTCCATGTACGATGGCCGCCTTCGTCTGGCAAACGCGATTGTGGAAGAAGTGCGTAACAGCTCCAACGATTACGTTTTTGAAACCATCATCCACCGTAATAGTCGTGTAGCGGAAGCACCTATGTCGCACACACCAGTTGCACTGTACGATGTGACCAGCAAAGGCGCTGTGAACTTCTTCAACCTCGCGGAAGAATTCTTAAGAAGAAATTAGGGGAATGTGGGGAATGCAAGATTGGCCTAACATTAACCATACTTCCCACATTATTCTCATTCCCCTCATTAACCACATTAACCACATAATTCTCATTCCCCATGACTTCACACATGGCAAAAGCGAAATTCGATACCGGAGGGATAAAAGCATTGCTCGGGAATCCAAAACAATTAGAAAAGGCTGTTCAGGAAAATCCGCAGCAAGTGGTTCGCGAGCTGGCCACAACAGTGGCTCTATTGCCTATTGCTCATATTAAAACCAATGCAGGGCAACCAAGGAAAAATTTCAGCAAGGAATCACTGGAAGAACTGGCTGCCAGTATCCGCGCACATGGGATCATTCAGCCCATTACCGTTCGGAGAATCCATGACAAAGAATATCAGATCATATCCGGCGAACGACGCTTCCGGGCCAGCCAACTGGCAGGCCTGAAAGAAATGCCGGCTTATGTCCGACTCGCCAACGACCAGGAGTTGCTGGAGATGGCTCTGATTGAAAATATTCAACGCGAAGATCTCAATGCATGGGAAATTGCCGTTTCCTATGGCCGGTTGGCAGAGGAGTTCAAACTGACACACGAAAATCTCTCTGAACGGGTAGGAAAACAGCGCAGTACCATTACCAATTACCTCCGCTTGTTGCGCTTTGAATCCGATCCGGATATCAAACAAGGCATTGTTGAAGGTAAAATCTCTATGGGACATGCACGCGCGCTCGCAGGAGTAGATGATTATGCCATACGGAACTCGGTATATCAAAAAATTATATCAGAAGATCTTTCTGTCCGGGCAGTAGAAGCGCTTATTACCAGCTATCAGGAAAGTCGCAAAGGAGATCAGCCTAAACCAAAAAAAATCCTAAGTGAAAATTTACGCAATATCCAGGATCAGTTTCGCGCATTTTTTGGCGCAAAAGTGGACCTGAAACGCGATGATAAAGGCAAAGGTCAGGTGATTATCAAGTTCGACAACGATGCCGATTTGAACCGTCTGATTGCCTTAATGGAAAAAGATTAATCCGGTTTTTAACCGCAGGTCTAGATTTTTTACCGCAGAGGCGCGGAGACGCAGAGCTTGATAACCAATTCGCCTCCGCGCCTCTGCGGTAAAAACCTGCCTATTCAAGGGCATATCGCCGGGAATCCCATTCCAAAACATATTCCTGCACACGTTCTGCCGGACACTGGTCTGGCAAAGGCAACATCTCTGTGAGCAAAAAATCACCCTTGCCTTTACGAATGTTGCGCAGCAACAGCAACATCGACAACGGGCTCTTCTGATCATATAACTGTGGCTTCTCCCGGGTATGCAGAAACATGCCGAAAAAATATCCGGGCACCTTCCACCGGTCCAGGGCTATGACCCAATTCCTCACCTGTTCTGCATCGGTTTGCCCTTTTGGCGAAAGTGATCTCCATTGCACTTCATCCAACAACCAGGCCTCTCTGGCCAATATCAGCGACTGATATACAGACCGTTTTCTATGCCGGATACTGTCATGAATTTCCCACCCAAACCCTTCAGGCAACATCGCGTCCAGGGAAACATATGGTACTCCCAAATTCCACAGGATCCGACGAACCGGAGGCAATTGGTCCGGCGCTTCCAGACCCAGGTCGTTGATACCGATTTCAACCATTCTGTCGGGATCCCAAAGCACAGGGCGGCCGTCCGGCAATAACCGCACTTCCAGTTCCTTTAACGGAATTTTCCAGGCCGCATTGGTATCCGGAATGCGTGCATCCGGCGTCTGGATCCGCCCATTGGATAAAATCGGTTGAAAATGCACGTTTGACCATCCCGGAAAGGGAAATGGCGCAAGATGTTGCGGGTCTTCCTCCATCCAGGACTTGACCAATTCAGCATCTGCCGGAGGCAACTGCCCCATCCATCGGGCAAACAATTTTCCGCCACCAGGATACAAACCATTCAAAACAGCCTTATACCGGCCATTTTCCTGGCAAAATTGAACAACCGCTCCAACTTTCCCATCAAACCGATGCATAGAAACCCCTTCCTTTAAATCAGCTCCATCTCTCCAGGGAGATTCGAGGTATCGCTTGCAAAAATCTAAAAAGTTCATCCTTGCGCCTGGCTCCAGCATACTTTGAGCAAAACTTACCAGAGATCCCCGGTAAGTTGGCAATACATGCGCTGACTTCATCTGCCAGCATGTATGTAAATCATCCAACGTTTGTTTCAGAACATCCGCAGGAATAGTCAACGGGGTATCCCGGTATATATCTTCATAAAAAAGATGTTCTGTCGGGATCAATGGTGGCTCAATCCCTGATTGTTCCAGAAAAGACTTTATTTGATGACCAGCTGAGCGCTGGTTTTCCACCACAGCCTCTGCCTCTTGAAAAGGCATGGTTCGGGCAGTGGTGCGTAACCATTGAAGTAAATATGCCGCTGCAGTGGTCCGTTCCGAGCCAGGTTGATACCCCAAATATTGATACAAACCACCACACCAGCCTGGAGAAAGTCCTTTCTCTGGCCATATCCACTCCCAAAAACCCATTTGGATCAGTTTTTCAATCCACGACTGCGCTTCATCTAATCCAGCTGATGTAGCATCCATTACCATCCCGGCAAGGTTTCTATAAGAGATATCCTCCTGCTTCGTTTTCCATTT
>DLXL01000556.1:9909-10441 GCA_003448025.1 Saprospirales bacterium
CATTCTTCCCAAATATGATCCAATAAAGGTTGCCCCGACAATTGTTGAAAAGCTTCCGTTTCTCCATCAAAATACAACCACTCGAACCCGCCATGGGGCATTTTCCGAACAGAAGGATTGATCCGTAAGGATTGGACGGCTTTGAAACCTGGCTCTAACCATAAAGCATCGTAAATAAAGGGCAATAAAGCAACATTGGGCACTACGGATGAACGGGACTCAAACCACTCCCCTACCCGATCCCTGCCCGTTGCCTCGAAGGACTGTACAGACAATGTTGTAAATGAACTAAAAGGGGAGGTTTTAAAAATGGCCCTGCTTAAATATTGTACAATGGACAAGCCCGCTCGACGGTCCTTTTTGTCCGGAAAGTCTGCCTTTTTGGTGGAAAAATCCCCGGCCCGAAAAAGCCATTCGTGACTGGAAAACAACCACCCGGAACGTAACACAGGATAATATGCAAGGGGTTGAATTCGTTGCAACCCTGATAAAATGGACTGGTCAAATAGAACTAAAGCAGCATTTCGAGCCT
>DLXL01000545.1:0-1250 GCA_003448025.1 Saprospirales bacterium
TTCGGATAAAGGCCGACTTCCTGAACGATTGAAAGAATTTGGACGATTTGAGCAGGAATGGGAAACCCAAAAGGCCCGCAATCCGGAAAAGGCACTTAGCAAAGAGGCGTTTTTAGATAAAAACGTTAAAAGGTATCCTGATATCCAACAATCCAGGACGAAGGCTGCTACAGAAATTCAACGGGAAAGCAGCGTCAGACGAGAAAAAGATGCGCAGTGGGCCCCATCAAAGGCTCCTGCAAAACCTGAACCGGCGCCTGTCATAATTCATCTGCCACCGAGGGTTCCGCCTACTACACCCACTCCTCAGCAGCCTCCCCGAAAAGAGCGACCATCCAGGCAAATCAATCCAAGTACCCCGGATGTTGCCAAAGACTATCACAGACAAATATGGGAGCAAATCAAACCGGCTACGGCTACTAAACCTCGGGGATTAACCCCCAATCCGTCTTCAAAGGGAAGGGTTGGCGGCAACCCGGCTAAGGCCAATAAAGTTAAACCAGGAAGAAACTAAAACTTCCCAATTCGTTCATTTACATTCACTTAATAGGAAAACTATGAAAAAGCAAACCGGAATCTGGCTGGATCTGCGCAATGCATGGATCATTAATCTCCCTGCTGCCGCAGATGGAGAAATTATTGTGGATCATGTTTCTTCAGAGATTGAAGAGAGTGCTGCAGTGGGTGGTACCCGCAGTAAAACACCATGGGGGCCACAAGGGGGCGATAATCAGCGGAGCGTACAGGAGCGTCGCCACCATGATGAAAAGCATTATTTCGAAGCTATTTTGAAGCAACTTCATCCATCGACCGACGAACTGGTTGTTTTCGGACCTTCCGAGGCCAAATTTGGACTGGAAAATTTGCTGGAAAAACAGCATCATGCGCCGAAAATAATGGGTGTGGAAAGCGCTGATCACATGACCCAGCCGCAAATGGTTGCGTGGGTGCGTGAGTTTTTTGGCCGTCAGGCGCCCAGGAAACAGCCTGGTGTTGGACGCGAGCATGAGGATTGATTTCATTAACCAATGCATTGTTTTTTTTAAGATGAGACATTTATTCAAGTGTGTCCTTCTCGGGCTGTTGCTGGCTTTAGGCTTATTTAACCCTTTCGTTAGTGTTGGTCAGGTAAGTTCAAAGTCCCGGTATGCTGTACTTTCGGTATTTAATGCAGCAACCCAATTGCCGTTTAGTCAGTTTTTTTCCACCCCGGTCCATATCGGGGGTACTGCGGGTGCTGAATTCCGATA
>DLXL01000545.1:1403-6359 GCA_003448025.1 Saprospirales bacterium
ATAACCGTCATCCTGCTAACCAATGGTTTCAAACCGCTAAACTGGGCTTTTCCTATCATCAATATGTACAAAGTGCCATCCAGTTGTATACAGAGGCCGGATATCGGCGCGCCATCTGGAAAGGCACCGCAGCTGAATTCAGACTGGGAGCAGGTTATCTACACGCTATTCCTGATACGGAGATTTTCACGTTAAAGGATGGACAATATGAAAAGAAAACCAATCTTGGACGTCCGCAGGTGATGGCAGGAGCAACTTTGGGCCTCAGTTATACCCAACAAAAGGCAGCGAATCCTTTGCGTTTTTTTGTGGATTACCAGTTTTATATGCAAATGCCTTTCGTGAAATCCTATGTGCCTTTATTGCCAAATACCTTGCTTCATGCAGGCGTTGGAGCACCTTTTTCCATGTTTAAAAAGTAATTCCCATGAAAAAGTATACAACCGCCCTGTTGGGCTTATTGGTGCTTTTATTGCCAAATGCATGTCAGAAAGTAGAAATCGGCCATACGGAAGCCTGTACAAATATCCCTGCCGGGATTATGCACCCCAAGGCAGCAGCATATCAGGCAGTAGTGGATAAATACACCGCCAAGGGATTACCGGGCATCTCTATTTTAATCCGCGACCAAAATGGCGTTTGGGTAGGGGCTTCCGGCAAAGCGGACATCTCAAAAAACATTGACATGTCGCCTTGTACCGTTTCCAAAGCTGCCAGTGTTACCAAAACCTTCATTGCAGCTCTTGCCCTGAAGCTGGTGGAAGAGGGCAAGTTTGGACTGGACGATCCACTTACCAAATGGCTGCCGGCAAAGACGCTGGACAAACTGAAAAACACCCGGGAATGTACGGTTCGCCAATTGTTGAACCATACTACAGGTATTGCAGACGTCATTGAAGACAACGGATTTTACCTGGCAGTTTTGAACAATCCGGCCCGAAAATGGCATCCGGAGGAGTTGCTGGAGTTCGTGTATGGCGACGATCCTGTGTTTGCGCCGGGAGGAGGCGTATCCTATTCCAATACCAACTTCCTGTTACTGGCCATGGTTATTAACAGGGCCACAGGCCAGGATCACAGCGATTTGTTGCGGGAAAAGGTCATTACCCCGTTGACGCTTAGCCAGAGTTTTTACTACTGGCACGACGATCTGCCGACTACCGTGGCTCAGGGGTATTTTGATTTGTACAACAACCAGACTATTATAAACGTCACCAATTTCAACACCGGCAGTGGAAACGGCTACGGAGGCTTGTATTCCAATGTGTACGATTTGCAAGTGTTTATTGAGGCATTGGTGCGGGATAAAACCCTTTTAACTCCCGAAATGCTGGATCAGATGCTCACCTTTGGTGAGCCGGAAGGCACCACCAACAAGCGCCTGGGGCTGGGTATTTTTAAAGACTTCCTGGAGCGCGCACCTGACCAGTTTGCCTACGGGCACCGCGGCCGCGACCTGGGGTATACGGCAGATATGTTCTGGTTCCCCAATCAGGATTATACCCTGGTGTACCTGATCAACTATGGCACCGATGCAAAAAGCGAACTCCGGCAACAGTTTTACGATTTCCGGAAGGAGATTGTGGATGTCTTAATGGATTGAGAAGGCGCTAATACCACTAAGGCACGAAGGCGCTAAGGCGCGAAGGGTTTAGTTGGCTTTGCCAACTAAACCCTGCGTTTGTTAACGAAGGGATGGCCGAAGGCCATCCCTTCGCGCCTTCGTGTCTTTGAGCCTTCGTGTACTTTCGCGCCTTAATTCCTGGCTTTCTTCTCCTGTTTTTTAAAATACCGCCTGAACAAGACATTGCTTTTCAGGGCCTCCATATTCAGCGCAAAGGCTGCAGTTCCTTTTTCGGCATTTTCGATGGTTGCACGCAGGCTTTCTGCCATCAGCGAATCGCGCAGGAGAGCATTGACGGTTCCATCGCCTTGCTGAACGTCTTTTTCTAGGGTAGCCACTATTTGATTGACATCGCTGACCAGTCGCTGGCTGCTGGTTTCCAGGACCTGGATCTGGGTAACCACTTGTTTGATTTCGGTGGCAAGGGTGGTATCATTGAGCAATACTGCCAGAGTGCCTTGTCCTTCCCGGGCCTGTTGCAGGGTGGCGATGGCATCTTTCATCAGGATGGAAGCGTTTTTACTGGTCTCGTGCAAATGAAGCAGTGATCCGCTCAGGTTGGTGGAAAGTGATTTGTCGTTCAGGAGGTTGGACAGGGCGGTGCTGGTATTGATGAGGTGAACCGTTTGGAGCAATTCCTCTGTGATTCTTCCAACATTCTCATTGGTTCCATAGAGGGTTTGGAGCATTTTTTCAGTATTCAATTCCTCTCTGGAGGGAAGCATTTCACCACCCTCAACGAAGGGAGCACTTCCACCGATAGCAGTGATATTAATCACGCGGTTCCCGATCAGACCATCTGTTCCGAGGCTTACCAAAGAGTTGGTACGGATGTATTTACGCATGCGCTTTTCCAGCGTCATGGTGACTTCCACTATGGTATCGTTCAGGATTTTGATGCCCTGCACGCTGCCCACGTCAATACCTGAAAACCGTACATTGTTGCCCAGTAGCAGTCCGTTGACATCACGAAAACGTGTTTTAAGCTCCAGGCTTGAGCCAAACAAGGTTTTGTTCTTCCCAAGTGTGTAGAGAGCAAAAACCAGAATAACCAGACCGGTTAGTACGAAAACGCCCAGTTTGACGGCGTTAATTTTTCTTTTTTTCATCGCAGTCAATAAAAGAAGGGTTTGATTTTAGGGTCATCGGAAGCCGACAGTTCTTCGAAGGTTCCCTCTGTATAACATTTCCCGTCAATGAGCATGACAATACGGTGTGCCACGGTTTTTACGCAGTGCATGTCGTGCGAAATGATGAGCGAGGAGGTTTGGTATTTATCGCGTATTTGATTGATCAGGTTACTTATTTCCAGGCCCGTGATGGGGTCGAGCCCGGTAGTGGGTTCATCGTACAGGATGATTTCAGGCTTCAGGATCAGGGTTCTGGCCAGAGCAATGCGCTTGCGCATACCACCGGATAGGTCGGCCGGCATCATGTCTACCGTGTGTTCCAGTCCCACATTGGCCAATGCTTCCATGACCATTTGGTCTACTTCCGAGTCGTTAAGTTGGAAAGAGTGTCGGCGAAGTGGGAACTCCAGGTTTTCCCGTACCGTCATGGAGTCGTAGAGGGCATTGCTTTGAAAAAGAAAGGCTACTTTAACCCGCAGATAGTCCAGTTGAAGATGGTTTAACGCCTGAACGTCTTTACCCAGCACCCTTATTTTTCCATGGTCAGGCTCAATCAGGCCGATGATACATTTGATAAGTACGGATTTGCCTGATCCGGATTTGCCCAATACCACCAGATTTTCACCACGATGAAGTGTCAGATTAAAATGATCCAGCACCTTGTTGGCGCCGAACGATTTACACAAACCTTCAATTTTTATAACCTCGTCCTTCATGAGACTGTGTTTCAGGGTTGGAACATATCGGATATTTGAACCGCAATGAGGTCCAGAATGAATATAGCCACTGAAGATGCTACTACGGAGGAGTTGGCCGAGATTCCAACGCCTTCTGTACCTTTTTCACAATAGTAACCTTTGTAACATCCAATAATACCCACTGCGAAACCAAAAAAGAAGGTTTTAATGAAGGCAGGAATGATGTCGATATACGTCAGATTATCAAAGACTTTTTTGAAAAAAAGCGGGTAGGTAAGGGTTTCATACAGATTGACGCCCAGATAAGCGCCAAACAGCGAAATGGTGTCGGACAATATGACCAGCACCGGTAGCATCAGCATAGTGGCCAGGGTGCGGGTTACGACAAGGTATTTGAAGGGGTTGGTGCCGGATACCTCCATGGCATCAATTTGCTCCGTTACTTTCATGGAGCCTAACTCTGCCCCTATACTGGAGCCGATTTTTCCGGCAAAAATCAGGGCTGTCAATATGGGGCCGACTTCTCTTACGATGGCAATGCCTACCATGGCTGGGATTTGTACCTCTACACCATAGTACACCATGGTGGGACGCAGTTGCATGGTAAGTACCAAGCCGATGATGAAGGCCGTCAAACCAACCAGCGGCAAGGAGCGGTAACCCACCACGTAGCATTGCCGGAAAAACTCTTCCCACTCAAAACGCGGCAGGAAGCCTTCGCGGAAAAACCTGGTCGAGAACCTGGCGATCTCGCCAAGTTCGGTCAGGAAGGATTTAACGTTGTCAGGTACGTATAACATGCTAAAAATACTGGTCGCACTGGCAAATTTGGGTGGAAAAAGAGGCGCTTGGTAATATGGAACTGCTCGTTTTGGCCTTAGGTTTCTTCTTTTTCG
The DNA here is from genome assembly GCA_003448025.1 of Saprospirales bacterium. Taxonomy (GTDB): domain Bacteria; phylum Bacteroidota; class Bacteroidia; order Chitinophagales; family Saprospiraceae; genus M3007. Next base: position 5,752 of record DLXL01000545.1, read on the forward strand.
GCGCATATACATCCCGGTAATGGAGGGTGTCGCCTGCACTGTTTATGGCTGAAAGATCGTAACGGATTTTGATTTTTGTGCCAATCGGGGCATAAAAATATATACGCCAGGCATCGGCTTCGCTGGCGCCAATGCAGCCATTGGAGGCAGCTTTGCCAAGCGTTCGCGGGTTGGTGGTGGGGTGAATGAGCTGTCCGTAGCGTTTTCCGTCAACAACTGGCTCCAGCCATGGGATTTGAGGCATGAGCGTACTTCGACGGTCGTCGCGTTTGGTGAATTTGAACCGCTCGCCTTTGACGGGATCGATGAAGATGGGGTAGCGGTTTACCCGGTAAATAATGCCTTCGCCGGTTCGGGTGCGAAGATCCACCTCATGACCTGCGGTGGCCAGGAATTCCTGTTCGTTTTTGCCCACACGCACCGGTATTCTATGCAGCAGGCTGTCGCCTTCCATAATGCGCAGCTCAAAAGCCGGGATATTGAGGTCCAGCCAGGTGTTGGCCATTTTTTCCAAAAGGACGGCTGCCTGCCGGGGACCAGGAATGATCAGGGTGTCGCCGGGTCGGAGTACGGTCATTCTGGGCTGGTCATACACAAAATTACCTTTG
>DLXL01000444.1:0-2004 GCA_003448025.1 Saprospirales bacterium
CCCTCCCCCCCACCTCTAAACCTCACACCCCACCCCCCCCCCCCCCACCCCCCCCATCACCCCCACACACCCCTAAAACCCCACAAACCCCACAAACCCCATAAACCCCCAAAAACCTCAAAAACCCCATAAACCCCATAAACCCCATAAACCCAGTACAACCCACCTCAACCACACTCATCATGACCGATTCTAAAGCCAACTTATTATATGTAGAGGACGACGAAAGCCTAAGCTTCGTAACCCGCGACAATCTTGAACTGAATGGTTATCATGTAACCTATTGCAGCGACGGCAAACAAGCGCTCGATATAGTCCATGCCGGGCAGAAATTTGACCTTTGTATTCTGGACGTGATGCTTCCGGAAGTGGATGGTTTTACAATTGCGCAGGAAATTCGCGCGATTGATGATCATGTACCCATTATTTTCCTGACAGCTAAAAGCATGAAGCAGGATAAAATCCATGGGCTAACCCTGGGTGCAGATGATTATATGACCAAACCCTTCAGTATAGAAGAGCTTCTGCTGAAAATTGATATATTTCTGCGACGTACCAAATACGCTGTGATTTTAAAGCCAGGCAAGCCCGTAAGTATTGGCAACTATCAATTTGATTACAAAAATCTAAGTCTTACCACAGACGGATATAAGGAAACGTTGACGCAGAAGGAGGCAGATTTGCTCAAGTTGCTCAATGAGCACCGGAATCAGGTGGTAAAACGTTCGTTTATCCTTATAACGATTTGGGGCAAAGACGATTATTTCCTGGGGCGAAGCCTCGATGTGTTTATTTCACGCCTGCGTAAATACCTCAGTCTGGATGATCGCATTAAAGTTGAAAATATTCACGGCGTAGGTTTTAAGTTCCGGGTAGACGAATAAGTACCCGTATTTCGGGAATAACATCCCAAAAACAACATCGTGCAGCCACAAACCGATTCAAGCAGCGGCTGTCTTCAAGCCTTTGGGAGAGGGAGTTTCATTGCCCTCCTTGTAGTGGCAATACCATGCTTTTTGGTACTGCGGTACCGGAATGACATAGAAGCCAGGCTTACAGGCCTGAGCGATATGCCTGTATTTCAACAACTTTCCAACGACTTTTTATCTGGTGCTGAAATTGCAGGCACAACTTTTGCCGCTGAACTGCGTGCATTCTATGCTGATTCCAGTCTTAATCTCCTTTCTGACTCAAAATTCGTCCGAAAAAACACTTATTGGCAACGCAATCAGGTAGAATCACACTTGCGAACCAAAATGGGGCGCAGGTTTCAGGTTAATGCTCTGCGCTATCTGGATTATGTAGAGCAATACCGTGAACTGGCTGAGATAGAAATGCAGCGAAGTAAAATCCCCGCCTCTGTTACCCTTGCTCAGGGCATTTTAGAAACAAATGCGGGCCAAAGCGTGCTGGCAACCAAAGGGAACAATCATTTTGGCATTAAATGCAGGGCTCGATCCGGATTCAGGAAAGATGGGATTATCAATGATCAGGATTTTACAGCCCATTCACTGGCGGTTGACTGTATGCAGATGCATGATGATTACGCCTGGGACCGATTTGAAGTGTATCCTTCCGCAATAGAAAGTTTTCGAAGACATTCTCTCCTGTTACAGGAACAACGATACCGATGGATGCTCGCCTCTTATGAAGTAGGCGGTGTTTATACCATAAAAAAAGATATATTCGGGCATTCTCAAGTTCCGTACTACGCAGCCTGGTGTGTTGGCCTTAAACAATCAGGCTATGCAACGGCCCGGTATTATGCAGAAAAACTCACCCTTATTATTGAAACTTACCAACTCTGGCGGATCGATTATGAGGTAGTGTTATAGGTTCCACTCATTTGACTTCATTTTTGTTTCCCTTCACTTTTTTAATTTCACTTAGCATGAAAAACTTTTTCGAATTCTTCGGTTTTGTGTCTATGGCCTGCATCTCAGCCGCTTTGATCTTTGTTTTTATCGGCGGCAAAAAAGATGTTTTAGGTACCCCCTCCAAGGA
>DLXL01000444.1:2142-5730 GCA_003448025.1 Saprospirales bacterium
TTTAGGTACCCCCTCCAAGGAAGGATTTCTGACCGAACTCAGCTCTGACGCAGAAGCCCCCCAAACCCCCAGATCCATTTCTGACCGCCCCACACGGTCTGCTGCCGGATTAGCCAAAGTCAACAAATCTGAACGCCCTGCTGCAAGTGTATCAGTAGAAGAACGACTCAAGGACTTGCATGCCGACCAACAGTTTATTGCCAGTTCCGCCAAAGAATGGAAAGGACTGGTTCGCGATGCTGCCGACGAATATAACCTTAAACCACAGGTTTTGCTGGCTCATGTGTTGGTACAGTCATACTTGGGCGATTATTCCCGCAATGCCTTGTACAACGATGCAGCTCGCCATGCCGGAGAAAGGCTAAAGCCGGTAGCCACAGCCACCAAAGGTTACCAGTATGGCTGGACGATGCAAAAATTGATCACCGATTACAATTTGGCAAAATACTTCCCGGAAGATGTGAAAGTGGTTACTGCCAGTGTGTCAAGTCCTGCTAAAAAAACGGCAGAGAAACCATCAATGGTTTCGAAAGGATTAGCCAAAAGCAGCGCCCCCGTAGCTAAAAACAATCCGATAGAAGAAGGTTTCAAGTCAATGGTGGCTAAAGAATATGGCTATTCTTCCTGGGCAGGGCTGCAAAAACTGGCTGATCCGGATACCAGGGCGGAGGCTTCAAAACGGGTAAAATCTCTGATGATGGCTTCACGCGTTCGCTGAAGGATGCATAGTGCTTCAGAAACGAACTGTTCCATATCGGACCGGCTGCTTTAGTCGCCCAAATCCTGAAAAGTTGACCAATCTGTGCACTATTCAGTGAGGCCGCTAGAGCTGCCGGCGCCATTAATTTAACCTCATTCAGCTACGAGTGAGGAATAACTTCATTTTTCCGATCGGCAGCGAGTACTTCCGGCTGGGCCATTTGTCTATGGCCGAATGGAAACCCCTACCCATTGAATTTGTTTTTTAGCAAATACTCAGCAAATCGCTTCATTTCAAGAACCTCCTCTGGCTCAAAAGCGGCAGAAAAATCAATCATACCATCGGTCAGTTGCCACAAAGTAAAAGTTCGAACCTGGTCTCCACCGTTCAACCGGTGTCTGTAGCGTCCGCCCTGTGCATTAATCTCTACAAAATGTGATTCCTGATCACTTACGATCTTACTCCAGCTATGGTGTTCCTTGCCCCTGCGCTGGCTAGTTTGTTGCACTGGAGGTGACGAGGCTGTTTTTACCACCACCGTACTGGTAATCATATCGTGAAGCCCCTGGTTTCTGGCATTGAACAACATCAGAAGATACCCAAGCCCCATGGTAAACAGGTTAATGAAATGGCAGAAAAAACGGCCTGTAGCGGTACCAAATCCAATGGCCCTGCCATCAGTGCTTATAACCCGAATACCCATGATACGTTTTCCCACGGTTGCACCACCTTGATTTCCCTCTTGCAAGGCAAAATACAACCATGGCGCTATAAGGGGTAGAAATACGGAGGGGATAAACACAATGAATCCGTCAATAAGGCGGGCGATTAATCGCTCACCGAAATTGGCGTATTCCATAGGAGGTTCAACAGGGTTAGTTTGATCCAGAATTACCATATTTGAAGAATTGATGCCGGAAGGTCATATTTTTGTGGGCACACTACCCAACCTTTTTCGATCAATGAACTGTCTTACAGGAAATTTCCGGATGAAACCTGTACCAACTACATTCATATTATTTACCAACCCCGTTTAAACTACCAGCATACTGTGGCCATATTCGGGAAAAAACAATACACGGATCAAGAGCTCGTTGCAGGTTGTGCTGCAAACGACAGGCGCGCTCAAGAGGCGCTGTATCGCCGTTTTTTCCCCGAGATGCTTCGTATGGTGCGTCGGTATACCAAAGATGAAGATACCGCCATTGAAGTGGTAAATAATGGAATGATGCGGGTTTTTAAAAAGATTCATACCTACGCCAATAAGGGTAGCCTGGAGGGCTGGATGCGCAGACTGGTTTACCATTGTATGGCAGATTATTACCGGGAAAACTCCCGCTATCTGCATTTTTTGGTTTTGGAAGATCATGATCAAAGTGTACCTGACCGTGGGCATGAATCTTTTTACGAAGAGGATATCCTTAAGGTGATTCGAACCTTACCCCAAACTTCGCAGGATGTATTTCGGATGTATGCTATTGAGGGATATAGCCATGCAGAAATAGCGGAAAACCTGAAAATGAGCGAAGGCACTTCCAAATGGCATCTTAGCACCGCCCGCCAAAAACTCAGAGAACTTTTACAAAGTCATTATCCGGCAATGTCACTCGCAGCCGGTCACCTATAATTGATCCCAGAACCAAAATTACACAGCAGTAAACGATGGAAAATAATACAGTTGACAGAGGATGGAACGCTATGCAGCAAATGCTGGATCGCGAAATGCCGGTAAAGAAGCGCAGGCGTGCCGCATGGTGGTGGTTAAGCCTTTTATTACTTCCATTGGCTATCCTGGCTGGATGGTGGCATCAGCAGCAACCTAAAGGCCAAAATGCGCCAAGGGAGGAGATGCCTGTCACAAATTGGAATGACACCCACAAAATGGCCCGGGAAACAGCCCCGTCTACTCCTGAAATCGTCCTATCAATGACGTCATATTCCTCCATAAAAACCACTACCGTCGAAGAGCAACCTGAAGAATATACACAAAAACCCTCCACCCCCACTGGCCAGCCTTCTACTCAGGCAAAGGTCCAACTACTTGAAACCCAATCACCACTTGCTGGCATTACAGATCCAGCTACCCCGGCACCTATCCAAATCGGGATGATTCCCGTGGCGCCACAGTTAGTGGGCAGCCTGACTCCCAAGTCGGAGATTCAGCCGCAACCTATACCAACTGCCATCAGCATTCAAAAAGGGAAACCCGACTTTAAGTCATTCTGGACAATTGGCGCCACCTCCATAGCCAGTACCGAACGATTCACTACCATCAACGGATTTTCAACAGGTGTAACAGCTGATTGGGCAATCGCCCGCAAATGGGGGCTCAGAGCTGGATTGATGTACAACATTCATACACCGGAAAAAAACCATCGCCCAGTGGTTGCTGTCAATTCAGATATTTATACGGATAATCTGGAAGGAGAAATCATTGCTCGCAATGTAGCAACAGGTGCTGAAGTAACCAGTGTTCCGGGCACAAATACCCTGGCAGATTCGCTAAATGGTCAGGTTTACATTCCGGTAAGTCGTATTCAACGTGTGGAATTACCGATTATGGTTTACTGGCAGGCATCCAGGCCATTAAAGGTATTTGGTGGTTTATCTTTTGTCAGAACCTTGAATACCAAAGCAGACCGACTGAATTACTCCGGTGAATATCAACTCACACTGAATGACCAGATCGCAGAAGATGAAATCAGTAATATCAGTGATGAAGCTTATAAAAGCTGGAATGTGAACGCCATGCTTGGGCTTGGTTTACGTGTAAGCTCGGTTTTTGAACTGGGTATGCAGGGAACCCTACCCTTCCAACGTTTTACCAACATGGATCTGCTGTCCAAAAATGGCACCCTCACCAACAATGGCGTTCGCATCAAGTCCCA
>DLXL01000607.1:0-342 GCA_003448025.1 Saprospirales bacterium
GGCTCTGTTTCTCCCGCCCTTGTCCCTGCCCTCCCCTCTGCCGCCTCCTCGCCTCCCCCGCTCTACTTGAGTGTTAATGCTTCTTCGATTATGTTTTCATGAAGCGCATGATCAGGATTGGATTGGGCATATTTCACCATATCTGCCTGATGTAGAAGTTGTTCTATTTGTTTTTGAAAAATTTCACTGGCTGATGTTTGCCTTAACTGCGTTTTGAGCTCCAAAGTAGTGGACTCCAATGCGGGAATATGAAACTGGTTCTCGATGTATTCCCGGACAATCAAACTGAAAGCTACATAGTGCTCTTTTACCCGATTATGTTTCCAATGCTGCTTACTTTTA
>DLXL01000607.1:452-7596 GCA_003448025.1 Saprospirales bacterium
ACTTTTAAGGGACTGAAGTTTGGCTATGGCTTCTTCAGCAGCTGAAAGGAGTACAGGTTCCGGAGTTGGCGCCTGCACAGCGACTGGAACCGGCACTGGCTTTCGACGGTTTTTCCACCACCACCAAACCAGGGTCAGTAAGAGCGCTAAGACACCTGCGCCATATAACCAGTAATCTACCCAACTCTCCGGCTCGCGCCAGATATCCCGGATTTTTGCCATATCTGTTATTTCCCTTCCTCCGGGTGTTGGAAACACCAATAATGAAACCCCATTGGTTTCCAGAACCGTTCCGGTTGACAACTTCACCTTTAGCGGAGGCAATTTAAACGACGCGCTATCAAAGGCAATGATGGTAAACCGCCGAATCCATTGGGCGCCACTTCGCTTCCAGGCGCCCCGACGAAGGATGTTTTGAGCAGGGATATGATCTGACCAGGAAAAAAAATCTACTTCCCCTGGTTCCGTATTGGAACCATTGACAAAAAATAACAGGACTGTGGTATCTCCCGTTTCGATGCGTTCCGGTTGCAAGGAAATAACGGCCCCTGGTTGAGCCCAGAGACGAATAGGGAATAACATGACAAGAACCAACAGTCGTTTAACCATGTGCAATAACCTTTGAACGACGGGTAAAAAACTGCAATAAGGCTTTGGTATAAACCTCGTGGGTACCAATGCTCAGGAAATCTGCACCAGCTTTTCGAAACATTTGCTGGGTATTTGCCCGATGCTGCTCAAACGAGTAGCCATATTGCCAGCGGAGCTTATCGCTGGTGGTATCCACCCATATTTGCTCTCCGGTTTCCGCATCTGCCACACGCAAAACACCCACATCCGGCAAATCACGTTCCAGTGGATCCCAACAGTGTATACCTATACAATCATGCTGCCTCGCCAACACCCGAAGTGGCTCCTCATACCCTTCTGCCAAAAAATCAGATAAAACAAAGCATACACAGCGTTTTTTCAGGCCATTGTGAAGATACCGAAGCGCCTTATTCATATCTGTTCTCCGGCCAATCGGCTCAATAGTAAGGACTTCACGAATGATACGCAAAATGTGCTGCCGGCCTTTTTTAGGCGGGATATACAGTTCAATCCTGTCAGAGAAAAGCATGACGCCCACCTTGTCGTTGTTGTCAATAGCGGAGAATGCCAATACGGCACATAATTCGGTCAGGTATTCTGCCTTGAACTGGGCATGACTTCCAAATACTGCTGATCCGCTCACATCCACCACCAGCATTACGGTGTTTTCCCGCTCCTCTTCAAACACTTTCACAAAGGGTTCACCCGTTCGTGCTGTTACGTTCCAGTCTATGGTGCGTACATCATCCCCTGGCTGATAAGACCGAACGTCGCTGAAAGACATGCCTTTCCCTTTGAAGGCACTTTGGTACCCTCCGGAAAAAAGGTGACTGCTCAACCCCTTGGTTTTGATTTCAATACGGCGCACTTTTTTAAGCAACTCGTTGGCATCCATAATATTCAATTTTGCAGGTTAACTATAGCCCATCGCAACAAGTCAAATTATCATGGAATGACCATCTTGCCCAACACCGTTTGAATAATATCTTCCTGAGTCATGTTTTCTGCTTCTGCTTCAAAGCTTAGACCAAGTCGATGCCTGAGTACATCGGGGCAGATGGCTTTTACATCATCTGGCGTTACAAAGGCTCTTCCCTGCAGGAATGCCATGGCACGGGAAGCTTTGGCTAGGGCAATCGTGGCACGCGGTGAGGCGCCATAACTGATCAGAGGAGCCATTGCACCAAGTCCGTATTGCTCCGGTTGACGCGTTGCAAACACGATTTGCAGGATATATTGCTCTATTTTTTCGTCCAGATGGATTTTTTTCACGGCTTCACGTGCTTGAAGCAATGTTTTTATACTCAGCACTTTACTTACTTCCGGCATATCATCGTTCAAATTTCGGCGCAGGATTATGCGCTCATCCTCCAGAGTTGGATAGCCGATTTTGACTTTCAGTAGAAAACGGTCGGCCTGTGCTTCAGGTAAAGGATAGGTGCCTTCCTGTTCTATCGGATTTTGCGTAGCCAATACTAAAAATGGTTCCTCCAGTTTAAAGGTATGATTGCCGATGGTAATTTGACGTTCCTGCATGGCCTCCAACAGGGCACTTTGCACCTTGGCAGGTGCTCTGTTGATCTCATCTGCCAGCACAAAATTGGCAAAAATGGGTCCTTTTCTAATGGTAAACTCCGAAGTAGCCGGACTGTAGATAGTGGTACCCAGTACGTCGGCAGGAAGCAGATCGGGGGTGAACTGAATGCGACTAAAATGAGCATCCACGGCATCTGCCAGGGTTTTGATCGCCAGGGTTTTAGCCAACCCGGGCATCCCTTCCAGCAAAATATGCCCCTTGGTAAATAATCCGATCAGCAACCGATCCAGCATATGGTGCTGCCCAACGATGATACTGGAAGTAACGGATTTGAGTTTCTCTATGAAGGCGCTTTCCTTTTGGATAAAGTCCTGGAGAGCATCCATGTTGGCGAGTTTAGACATTGATTTAACGATTGCTTTGAAAGACAGGGAAACGACACTTATGGCAATTGATTATGCAATTGCTTTAAACTTGAGGGCGAATAAACAAATATGGTGGAAAACCCTGAGATAAAAATGAACGTCATGGCAGCATTCTTGTTATTATTTTCTAACATCAAAAACTACTTTCAATCATGAACAGATCACATTTTCTTAGTTTAAGGCTAGTATTGTGCCTTTCAGGTTTTGCCATTGTTTCAACGGTTTGGGGACAACAAAACTGTCTCGAAACCTACGACCGGGAGGCCATTTACTTGCGTACCGAACTCTTTAAGGGCACTGTATACGTCAAAAATGGCGTGTCGAAACGCATTGGATTTTCCTACAGGCGTTTGGTGCCGGAATTTGAACAGACACCCTTTGCCATGCCTGTATTGAAAAAAGCCAGACGTAATTTCAAAGCACAGTTTTGGATTAGCATGGCAGGTGTAGTAGGCACCACCGCAGGAGCTATGCTGGCCCTGCAATCCCTTGATCACCGGGGAAATATAAACAATGAGCGGCAGTACAGAAACGGTTTAAATCTGATGTGTGGAAGCGCAATCATATCTACAGCTATAGGGCTTCCGCTTCAAATCAAATCCCAACAACAACTGGAGGATGCTGTGTACCTTAGAAACCGGGAATTGATGAGGCGGTAGACGGTGGACGGCCTACGGTGGACGGGGGACGGTGGACGGTGGTCCAGCGTACGAGGGATGGACGGTAGAAAAAACAGGTTTGTCATCTTGATGCGATGACAAACCTGTTTTTTTGAGCTTTTTCTAGTAAGCAAACCCACACCGTCCACCGTAGGCCGTCTACTGTAGGCCGTCCACCGTAGGCCGTCAACCGTAGGCCGTCCACCGTAGACCGCCCACCGTAGACCGTCTATCCCGCCCAAACCAATCTTAACGTGTGTACTGGCTGGTTTTCAGCCTGAATTCTGACGAAGTATACGCCTGGCTGAATTTTTGGGGTGAGTCTGTTATCACCCTTTTGAATGGTTTGACGGAAAACATTGCGACCCGCCAGGTCAAAAAGTGCCAGTTGAGATGAGTTGAAAGGCAAACTCACGTTGAACCAACCAGAAGCCGGGTTAGGCGAAATCACCGGAATAACAGACATTGCTGTTGGATCAATGGTACTTATAGTGGTTTTCCATTGATCAAACAATCGTTGCAGTGAATCAATGGGTTCCATGAAGGCTGGCAGGGAGGGCACATTCAGATCCAGCCACAAGTTATCGTCAGCATCTCCGGGCTTGGCTACCCGTACAAAGGCAGAGAGCGACGAAGTGCCATTCTGCAGGCAACGGCTATCTGCGCCAGGTACATTCGCACCTTGCAGGCAAGCCATAAGTCTGTCTGAAAGAGATCCGGTTGCAGCAAGAAAACGAGCTTCCATACTATCGAGAATTTCAGGTCCCGACAAAATATTACCTTGAATGGCATAATTAGTACCCAAACGATGCCCTTTCCAGTTTAGGCAGCCGCTACCGGTCAGTGCCGCTGAACGGGGATGTCCCTGAGGATCAAAATCTACAATGCCATATTGCCTGTTCACCCATGCGAAGCCGCCTTGTGCATCATTAGCTTTTAGCCAGGCAATAATTTCCTGAGGCGACAGCCCTTCTTCCATCCGCAATCTGGCGTTGTTTTGATTGGTGGCATTCCAGTATGATTGTGTATGAATGGCGCCCCGACCTGGAAGTATATCACTGATAATGATAGCCCCGTTACTGCCGGGGAACTGGATATTGTCCAGACAACTAGCGCCGGCACTGCCAATTTCACCGGTTATAGTATCTACAGCAACAATGGAAAAAGTATCCTGAGCAATGATTTGGCAACCTAAGCCAAGAAACAACCAAAAAAGTATGTGTTTTTTCATGAATCAGAGTGTTTTAAAGCAAATTGACTTTCCTGATTTTAGACAGTTGAAATTAATTTCCGATATCCGATTTGTTCGATTTCCGATTTCCGGATAGATATAGGATTTACGATGGATTTTGATTCGCGCATTATGGAGATGGAACAAGCCTTACTGAAAACAATTGCCAGTAGCATGCCAATCGGAAATCTCAAATCTATTCGGAAATCGGAAATCGAACAAATCGGATATCGAAAATCATATTCCTATGCAACATGCGGATAGTCAGCCAAAATAAAAATCCGTTCTGCAATATTATTCTCCTGCAGAACGGATCAAATATAGGGCATGCCCGAATTATAGATTCAACAAAAAACCAATGGTAAAGTTGGCGTCCCAGTCGAATACAAATTGCTTACAACCAGTGGCGTCTGCAATGGCTGCATAAATGTTCAGGCCGGCTTCCTGTTTGGCTCCTTCTGCCTTATAATCAGCCGGTGCTTTAAGAACGGTATAGCGTTCTTTCCCACTGCGGGTTTGCTTTGCCAGTTCATAGGGCACACCACCAATGATAAAGCAGGTGTTGCGCAGATTGGATGGCACCTGAGAAGCTTTGCTTTTTACATCCTGATATACCGTAGCAGCACTCAGGTTGTTTTGGTAGTATTTGGCGCCTGCCGCCTCAAGGGCTCCATTCGGCAACCAGGAAATTTTGGTGTTTCCAGAGCCAATATCCACCACGAATCCGCTTTTTTTGAACTGTTCAGGCAGCACGGAACGCAGTGCAAGCTTGGCTTCCTGTTCCGGGGTTACCACGTTTACCACATAGCCCATGGTTTTCAATGCGGCATTGATTTTAGGCATGATTTCCTCTTTTTGAGCGCCGGAACTGACTACAAAGTGGATATCGCGGGCACCAACGCCAAAACCGACCATATCAGCAATATATCGGCGCAAACCAGACTTAACGTCATCATCGGTAGCCAGCCCTTCCTTAACCAGGCTTACGCCAAACTCAGCTTTTTCCAGTTTCCAATTTCGTTGATTATCTACCCTGATAATGAACGAGTTAAATCCCGTAGCCCCTAACTCTACAACACCTTTCAGTTTGCCTGCGTTAGGCAATGGAGCGGTGTAATTAAAGGCAGCAGGAGTAAAACTACCGCCAGATTTACCCCAGGAGGTGGAAGTAGTCGTGTTATTGGCCGGAGCGCCTTCAGAAGCTGCGTTGGGATCCGTTTGTTCGGTTTTTTCAGCATTTCCGCCTCCGCCAAGACCCAAATTAGGCAGGAATTGTTTGGCTGCGAAGTAAACTCCGGCTACAATAGCCAGTGTAATAAGCAGACGGGAGAAAGTGGTTAGTCGTGCCATAGTACGTTAATATTGTTGTTGGTTGATGGTTGAATGGTAAAGTTTCGACGGTCGAAGGTCTGTGATTATGCAAAGGCAGCTGCTGTTTTTTTCTGCCAATGAAGGTTTTTGAACGATGTCAATCCGGCGCAATCAGACAATCGCGAAATGACATCAACTCTTTGATCCAGCAATTTCCACTTCTTTACGCTCAATGGTGGGTACATTTTTCACCACCATATGCATGGTATTTCGGATCCGTTCCTCAAAAAGGACAATTTTACCTTTTTTTAAATTTGTGATCGTATCTTCCATGTAATGCCGAACTGTAATCAGTTCTAATCCCTGTTCTATTTTTACTTTGAACTCGTCTGACACCTCTTTCACAAACTTCTCAAGTCTATCAGGCACGTTCGGCACACAGATGGTAAATGAAACTGCGGTATTCTGCATCATATTAACAAATATGCGCAGGTCAGCGGCCTTGCCGAACAAACGCGCCATATGGTGTTCAGCCACAAAGGAGTAGTCCAGGGTGCTGATATGCATTAACGCCTGGTTTTTTTCAACCACCACGATAGGCGGATAATTATCATCTGTATCTGAACTGATTTCCGTACCGGGAGCCGTTGGATCCAGGAAGGATTTAACGAACATGGGTATGTTCTTGTTTTGCAGGGGCTTAATGGTTTTTGGGTGAATGACCTGTGCGCCATAATAGGTCATTTCAATGGCTTCACGGTAACTGAGGCGATCCAGCTTGATGGTATTGTCAAAGATGCGTGGATCAGCATTGAGTACGCCTGGCACATCTTTCCAAATGGTCATGGCTTCTGCATCGAGGCAATGAGAGAAAATGGCTGCAGAATAGTCTGAACCTTCCCGCCCGAGGGTTGTGGTGAAGTTTTCTGAGGTGCTGCCAATGAATCCCTGAGTGAGCACAAAACCACCCTTTTCCAACATGGGCGCAACCACTTTTTGGGCATTAGCCTTGGTTTTATCCCAATTAACCCAGCCTTCGCGATAGGTGTTATCTGTTGCTACCACGTCACGCGCATCCAGCCATTGGGTTTTAAGCCCTATTTTATTGAGGTACGATGCCACGATTTTAGATGATACCAACTCACCCATACAAACGATCTGATCATACATGTAATCGTAATTTTCGGAGGGCTTTTCCTCAAGCACCCATTCCCCTTCCACAAAGGTGTCGTTTACGGTAGTGAAAGCTTCATCACCGGCATCAAACAACTCACGCATGATAGCATAATGCTGTTCTTTTAGCGCATTGTACAGGTTTTGAGCCTCTCCGGTTTGGTTGGCATGCGCAGCAATCACTGCTTCCAGCGCATTGGTGGTTTTACCCATGGCC
>DLXL01000607.1:7733-7907 GCA_003448025.1 Saprospirales bacterium
ATTGGTGGTTTTACCCATGGCCGAAACAATGACTACAAGTGATTGATTTTGAAAACGTTGTAAAATAGACGCTACATTTTTTACGCCTGCTGCGTCCTTCAGGCTTGCGCCTCCAAATTTGAAAACCTGCATTATTGAGTGAAATGATTTGATATTGTTGTTTGATACGAAAAA
>DLXL01000607.1:7979-12074 GCA_003448025.1 Saprospirales bacterium
TGAAATGATTTGAAATTGTTGTTTGATACGAAAAAACCTATTTACGCCACATTTGTGCCTGACAACGGTCTAATACAAGCGTATCAATGAATGCATCGTAATAAACGAGTTCACCACGCAATGTATCCGGATGAACCAATCGTCCCTGAAAACGAACATCACGGACTTTGCCATTGATCTTGTATTCATCTTTGGCAAAATTAGCGCCGGTAGAAACCGTATCTGTGGTCACCCCTGCCTTATTGTATACTGTAACCGTTTCATCACCCCGCTTTACTTCAAAACGGAGCAATTGTACGCCAAGCGCTGTTTCCGGAATAAAACTGACTAATACGGTTTCCTGCATACAAGGGCAATCTACCTGCCAGTAAAACTGATTTTCGGCCAAAGCGAGACATTCATCAGCTATTTCAAAACGGCCATCAGGGCAAATACATTCACCCTTGGAACGTTCATATCCATTATCGCATTTTGGGCCGCAGCCGATGGAGGCGAGGAGAAAGGTAAAACATACCAAGCCCGCCAATCCTGAAAATTGGGTGTTGTACTTCATAAATTAAGTAGTTAATGTGTGTAGCGCAAAAGTAGGCTAATGGCAGCATTTACATACATTTCTTATAAAAACATTACTCCTCAATAGGTGGTAAATGCACCTTTGCTGTATCATGCGCCGGCAACAAGGCGTTTTCCCTTGGGAACTCCACTTCTTTGATATTATCTGGTCTTGCTTTCAGGTGGAGTGACGAAACAGCCGCATTGTTTTTGCGAAAACTGCCTACAGAAATTACCACGATCAGGGCAATCAAACTCCAACCCAGCCAGTCGGCCGGACGAAATGGCGGTGGTGGATTGAAATCAAATTGCTCAGGGTTTTCACCTAAATAAGGTAGCGCATATTTGGAGGCAGGGCGAATTCCGTAACCATCATTTTTCCCAAGCATTTGGTAAGAACGCACTTCGTTTATTCGAACCTGCACTACCTTAATCAATGAGGCGATTTCCTCTGTCGCTTTCCGAAACCCCTCATCCTGTAAAGCGAAAGATTTCAGGGTTTTTCCACCCAACAACGGTTCGAATGACTTCATTCCGGAGTTCTTTTTCCAGTCGGAATCATTTAGTAACAGAGGCAAAACCAGTGGCCCCAACTCCTCCTGTTCACAGTCAGCCCTTCGCGCCAGAGCCAGCGACAAATCGTCTTCAAATCTTTGATCCTTGAGACTTTTAGCGCTTACGAGGAAAAGATAAATATGCGCGTTCTCCCTTCTTTTATTCAAAGGCTCACGATACAACTTTCTCGGATCTACAGGATAGTACCATGGCAACAGGATGCGCCAGGAAAGCGGCAGATCCTCCGGCGGAGCAGGGGGATCATAATGCCAGATATTCACTTCATCACGCATGGGATAAAGCCATTCCATCAGGCGGTCGGCAACCGCCTTTTCTTCCGGTGCATGAACGATGAATACGTTGACTTTCATTTATTTCGGCAAAAATGCAGCGTTCGTCGCAAAAATGAGATGTTTTCATCAGTCCACCTCCTTTTTCGCAGCAAGATTTCAAAGCAACCACTCCAAACACCCTAAATTTGCCCAATTCTCCACATTAACCACATTCCCATATTAACCACATTTCCCACATTTCCCATTCCCACCACCTCCTCACTATTTGCTTCTGAAGGATTAGATCCTAAAAGTCTTGAATTCATTGCTCAAGCCATTGAAAAAAACAATTTGCCCGGATTCGATTACCTGGAATTCAAACGTGCTATTGCCCAGCTAAGCGCCATGAAGCTTGATGAGGCCACCGCACATAAAAGTGCCTTTGCCACAGCTGCCACCCTGGGTATTACCAAGGAAAAACTGATTGAAACTGCCGGTTATTACCGCAATCTGGTAGAAAAAGAAAAAGATCATTTTGCTCAGGCGCTGGATCATCAGAATGCCACCAAAGTAACCGCTCGCCAACAGGAAATTGATCGTTTGCGTGACCAGATAGAACGGCATAAAACTGAGATCACCCGGCTCCAGGATGAAATTGCGGGCTACCTGAATCAGGTTTCAGCAGCAGAAGCAACGGTACAACAGGAATCCGAAAAACTGGACAAAGCCAAAACGGCATTTGACAAGGCGCACCAGGCTGTTTTACTGGCTATTGACAAGGATGTGGAACAGATGCACAAACATCTTGCATAAAATTATTGGAATTATCTCCAACACCCTATTTTGGCGGCATCAAAACTTGTTGCCGTGAATCCAACAGATATCAAAGACCCGGAATATTTCCACAAAGTAGTGGACTGTCAATATGCCTGCCCGGCTCACACGCCGGTGCCGGAATACATTCGGCTAATCGCTGCCGAACGTTATACGGAAGCCTACATGATCAATTGGGAATCCAACGTGTTCCCAGGAGTTCTTGGGCGCACCTGCGACCGCCCTTGCGAACCAGCATGCCGGCGGGGGCGAGTGGAGGAAGAACCTGTTGCTATTTGCCGCTTAAAGCGAGTAGCTGCCGATTTCAAAGGGGATGTAAAATCTCTGATGCCCAAAGGGCCCTTTCCATCCAATGGAAAAAAAGTAGCCTTGATCGGCGGCGGACCGGCTTCGCTTACCGTTGCCAGAGACCTGGCCCCGCTTGGCTATGAAATCCACCTGTATGATGAACAGCCAGCCGGCGGTGGCATGATGCGCAGCCAGATTCCCTCCTTCCGTTTGCCGGAAAGTGTGCTGGACGAAGAAGTGGGATATATTCTGGATTTGGGCATTCATGCACAATTCCTGCACTATGTTTCCAGTATGAAAGACATGCTGGGCAAAGGTTACGATGCAATTTTTGTGGGTACCGGTGCTCCTCGCGGACGAGACTTAAATGACCTTCCAGGAAGGGCCGAAGCTGGCGCCAACATTCAGATCGGCATTGAATTCCTGGCTAATGTGGCTTTCGAGCACACCAAATCTATTGGAAAAAAGGTTCTGGTACTTGGCGGAGGTAACACCGCCATGGATTGCTGCCGCACCTCCCGCCGACTTGGTGGCGAAGATGTAAAAGTGGTGGTGAGAAGTCCTAAGGCTGAAATGAAGGCCTCTCCCTGGGAAATTGAAGATGCCATTCATGAAGATATTCCAATCTATGAAAATCATGTACCCAAAGCATTCGTGATCAAAAACGGAAAGCTGGCAGGCATGAACTTCGAGAAAGTAAAGGCGGTATACGATGAAAATGGCAAAAGAAGCCTGGTTCCGACAGGAGAACCAGAAGTCTTTTTCGAAGCCGATGATGTACTGATTGCTGTTGGCCAGGAGAATGCTTTCCCATGGGTGGAGCGCGATCTGGGCATTGAGTTTGACAAATGGGAACTTCCTAAACTCGACAAAGTGTCCTTCCAGTCTACCCTGCCCCATGTATTCTTTGGTGGAGATGCCGCATTAGGCCCTAAAAATGTTATTACTGCGGTGGCTCAGGGGCACCAGGCAGCAGTTTCCATCGATTTGTTCCTGAATGGAAAAAACCTGCACGAGCGTCCGTCTCCAATGACCAATCTGATCCATCAGAAAATGGGCATCCATGAATGGATGTACGACAGCGCAGTGGCTGCCGATTTGCGATTCAAAGTACCACACGCTGACAAGTCCAAATCGCTGAAGGATAGATTATTGGAAGTGGAACTAGGCTTTAATGTGGAAACAGCGTATAAAGAAGCCCAACGTTGCCTTAACTGTGATGTCCAAACGGTATTTACCACCGATCGTTGCATTGAATGCGATGCCTGTGTGGATATCTGCCCAACATCCTGTATCACCTTTACGGAAAACGGAGAAGAAGAAGATCTGCGTACCCGCTTAACGGCGCCGGCCCATGAATTAAGTCAGGATCTTTATGTTTCATCCGAACTCAAAACCAAACGGGTCATGGTAAAAGACGAAAATGTTTGTCTGCACTGCGGCCTCTGCGCAGAACGTTGTCCAACCGCCGCCTGGGATATGCAGAAATACCTGTATAATACGGCTAAGGCTGGGGGAAAGGTTTATGCGTGATTTGGGGATTGTGGGGATTATGGGGTTTGTGGGGTTTATGGGGTTTATGGGGTTTATTGGG
>DLXL01000609.1 GCA_003448025.1 Saprospirales bacterium
CCGCCTGACGCAAAACCGCTGTTATGCGTTCGCTCTTTTCTTTCTCCGCTATTTCGGTGAGTTAAGAGCCATTTTGTTTCCTTCCGAGTCAAGGAAAGTAGCAAAGAACCCGCTTTCGTCTGCGTGAGCTGTTTTTGGTAAAATTATTTGTCCGCCATTTTTCTCTACTCTGTCAAGAACTACTTGTAGATTTTCTCCTGCGTTCAAATATATTGTTACTCCGTCTGCTGATGGTTTGTAACCGTCTGCTTGTATGATGACCCCAGTTACCAATTGGCCTTCATACGGCAATATTCCCATTTGCATTCCTTCAACATCCATTTTTTCTATTTTGATGTCCAACAATGCTTGATAAAAATTTATTGCTCGTGAAATATCCGTAGCCGGAATTTCAAACATTGAAATGTAACTTTTCATATCTTTTCCTTTTGAGTTTGTTAAAGTGTCTTGTGTAGGTGTTTCTGAATTTGTCTTGCCTGAATTGTTGCACGAAACAAAAAACATTGTAAAAACCATTGAAGCTAAAATTATTCTTTTGAATGCCATTGATTTTTAAGTTTTAATTCAGTTGCAAAATTACAGGTTGTCATAAAGTCAAAATAGTAGAAATGCGACACTACAAATTTATTTGTAGAAGAGAGCGGATAGTGTCATATGCTCATTGCCTAAATACTCCTTTGGCGTAACTCCAACCAAGTCTTTAAAATCTTTAATAAAATGGTTTTGGTCGAAATAGGCACTTTCGTAAGCTATGTCTGTGAGCGTTTCTGATTTTTTGTTGAGTAACAAATTTAATGTTGCTTGAAGTCGAATAGCTTTACTTAACTGCTTTGGGCTAATGCCAATTTGCTTTCTAAAATTTCTTTCTAACTGTCTTCTTTTTGAAATATCATCTATCAAAATATCATTTATGGGAGTTGTTCCGTTTGATTTGAGAAGCACATCAACAGTTGATTTTACGATATTGCTAATCGTATTTTTTTCAATAAGCATTTTCATGAAAAAGGCTTCAATAATGTCAATTCTCTGTTTGGTATCAGCAGCTTTAATCATTTGTTGCTCTAAAATGTCGGCTTCTACTTGTCCGAAAAGTTCTGAAATAGGTGTTTCCCTGTCAACCAAATTCTCAAGAGGCATTTTTACGAAGTTTGCAAATCCTATAGGATAGAAACAGATTGCGAAAGTGTCAACATTGCCAGTAGGTAAGATGTCAAAGGATTTAGAGTGTGTCTGAAAAATCGAGTTAAAGCAAATGAGTTTGTATTTTTCGACTATGAAAAGATACGAACTACATGATAATCAATGGGATGCGATTAAAGAATTGTTTCCTGAGCGCAAAGGAAAAGGCCGACCTGGCCGACCACCCCGCCAAATGTTGAATGGGATATTATGGATTTTGTGTTCGGGTGCTTCATGGCGCGATCTTCCTGAACGATTTGGGCCTTGGAAAACAGTATATCATCGTTTTCACCTTTGGCAAAAAAGTGGTTTTTTTGAGAAAATCTTATCGTTTTTGCATTTAAAACTGAATGAACAAGGCTTAATTGATTGGGATTTATGGGAAGTTGATTCAACTACGATTAAGGCTTCCAAGGCAGCCGCAGGTGCTAAAAAAAAGCCGGAGAACAAGCTTTAGGTCGTTCTCGTGGTGGATTTACTTGCAAAATCCACCTGGCCTGTGACCGACGTGGCAACCCTTTAGGAGCAATACTCACAGGCGGTAATCGGCATGATGCACCACAGTTATCGGGCCTACTGGATTGCATCTTCATACCAACTGCCCAAAGTTATCGCTCACGCCCAAATGAGGTTGTTGCCGATAAAGCCTATACAGGCAAACCAGTTCGAATATACCTGCGCAGTCGAGGCATTAAAGCACTAATTCCAGAGAAAAAACTGCCAGAAGGCCAAAAACGGCGCCAAAAAGGACCGCACCATCGATTCAATGAACAGACTTATAAAGAACGAAATGTAATAGAACGATTAATCAATCATCTGAAGGAATGTCGCCGTTTTGCAACCCGTTTTGAAAAACTAGCGGCCAAATTTCTGGCCCTCGTTCAACTCGCTTTCGTACGCTTTTTGCTTAAACGACATTTTTCAGACACACTCTAGTTACTTCCAGGGAGTTCTTTCTTTTTCTTTTGGCTAAAGTCCAGCTTAGTATGGCATATTTTTTTTACAAACCAACCAATGGACTGCGGATACCTTGAATCTTTTTCTGGCTGACGTAACCCTGCGAAGTATAGAACAATACACGCTTACTGAAACCCAGAGCGTCCGCTACCTGAATCTCGACGATAAATTCCTTGCTGCTTTGGTCTTTTGCCTTCACGGAAATTATGGTTGCTTTCCCATCCCTGAATTTCTTTTGCGATTATTCACCCGGTCAATTCAGAAAGGGAAGTTTTGACAAAGAATACAGAAAAAAGGACAAACAAAGCCCGCCGCCCAACCCCTAATTTTGCGTTTTCTAACAACATCCTCTCGTTTAAAACATTTAAAAACATAAAATTCACAATGATGAAATCACTTTTTCAAATTTTCTTTTTCGCAGCCATGCTGACGGCAGCCTCTGCAAGCTTTGCGCAGCCAACCAAGACTTCGGCCGGCAGCGGGGCCTGGACGACAGCCTCCACATGGATACCGTCGGGAGTTCCTGCCACCGGCGACAATGTCGTCATCGCAGCCGGGCACACGGTGACCACTACCGGTATCACCCGGACGGGTGCCGTCACAGTAAATGGTACACTGAGTTCCAGTGGTAACTTCACAGCGGGTTCACTTTCCGGTACCGGTACCGTCACTGTTACCGGAGCCACCATGCGGATATTATCGTTTGGAAGCCTTAACACAAACACCACCTTTTCCGGCGTGATTACCGGCAAGGCTCGCTTTCGGAAAACGGGCACGGGTACTTTTACGTATAGCGGTAGCGGAGCAAACACCTACAGCGGAAATACCGAGATTCAGGGTGGAGGAACGATGCGTTTGGGTGCCGCTAATCGAATCCCGGATGGATCGTCTTTGCAGTTATGCGGTAACTCTACCTTCGACCTGAATGGTTTTAACGAAACGATCGGTGATCTTAATTCTACTTCCGGAACCTGCGGCTCAACATTTGACCACATCGTAACCAACAGCTCGGCCACACCGGCCACACTGACCATACAGCTTTTGGATGGTGGATACGGTTATTACTCAGGATCGATTACCGGGAAGCTGAACCTGGTTGTGTCGGGCGGAGGTAATGATGCACAGCAGGATCTGGATGGGGCCAATACCTACACCGGAACCACTTTGGTTTCCGGAGGCCTTCTCAATATCTTGGCGACGGCTGCTCTCCCTTCGGCTACAAATATCACCATTACTTCCCCCGGCCAAGTGGCGTTGAATGCAGACGCAACCTGCAATACGCTGACGCTTGGCTCTCTGCTTCAGTTTGCCGGTACTACCCACGGCAGCACTTCTTCCGCTGCCAGCAACAAGAATGACACGTACTTCTATTCAACTGCCACGGGTGTACTCACTGCGACCAACGGAAATGTTGTTAAGACTTCCACAAAAACAGGAAATTGGACTGATGCGTCAGTATGGAGCCCCTCAGGAGTTCCTGCCACAGGCGACTCTGTCATTATCGCAGCCACGCACACGGTGACCACTACCGGTATCACCCGGACGGGTTCCGTCAGAGTAAATGGTACACTGAGTTCCAGTGGTAACTTCACCGCGGGTTCACTTTCCGGTACCGGT
>DLXL01000589.1:0-4505 GCA_003448025.1 Saprospirales bacterium
ACCATACAAAATAACACGCAGATTGAGCCTTACCAGCAAGGGTTCATCGGCAACAGGATTAACGCCATCTCGGCTTTACCCAGCGGAAAATTGGTTCTGAGCACTACCAACAATGGCATTTGGTCCAGCATTAACGATGGGATCTCCTGGACCAAGTCACCTGCTCCAATCAGCAATATCTATCAGAATATTGGCTTAAATGAGATGGTTACTAAAGGCGACACACTTTGGGCCATTGGTTCCAATGACTCCGTGTTTATCCAGATTGGCAACTCTATCCAATGGATAAAAATGACCGATGCCGATGCCTGGTTTTCCGGAGAATCGTTTTTCAGGATATTTGATCACAACTTATACATTGTAGAAGATAACAGAATTCGCCGTACCAAAGATAACGGAGCAAGTTGGGAGACACTTGTAACGCCACAGATGAATTTTTCCAGTTTCAGGGATATAGCCAAATTTGGCAATTACCTTTTCTTCACCACCAACGATGGTGAAGTGTATCGCTCCGACAACGACGGCGCTTCCTGGCAACTGAATTACACTTTCTGGTCGCCAGGCGCACACAGGTATAATAAACTGGGCGTTTCAGGCGGAAAACTACTCCTGTGGTCAGAATATGAATCTTTTTATACAACTGATAATGGTCTCACATGGCTACCATTGGGTATGAACGGATTACCGGTAGATAGTTGGGGGGATGTTACGTTTGAACCGGGCGATATCCTTTACCACCAAAATCTGATCATTTGCACCATTCCGTTTAACGGCGTTTGGATAACCTTCGATCAGGGCAATAGCTGGGAATCCCTCAATAATGGTCTCCTCAACTTACGTGGACGCCGTCTGGCGGTTTCCGGCCCGAACATTTTCCTGGGCGCAGTAACCAGCGGCGTTTGGCGTCTGGGCGCTGAATTTGAGGTTTTTTCTGGAAACGTATTCAACGATCTTAACCAAAATGGCCTCCAGGACAATGGAGAACCCCCTCTGAAAAACATCATTGTCAGCGCCGAACCACTGGGTTCTTATAGTTCGACCAACGATGCAGGCTCTTATTCCCTAGTGGCCGCTTCCGGCCTTGATTCCTTACGGGTAAGTTTACCAAATGCTTACAGCAGTGCTTTGCCTCCTTTCAGACTTACCACTACTGCCGGAACAGGATACGATTTTGGCATCCATTTTACAGAAGGAGTAACGGATCTCAAGCTTGATTTAACGAACTGGACACCTTTCAGACCAGGCTTCGACAATGACATCAGTGTAACAGTGTCCAATGTTGGAAATGAATCGGTAAACAACGGCTGGGTGGATCTGCTCATCCCCGGCAGCATTTCTATTCAATCCACCGATCCCGTCGGTGGTGTAGTGGTCACGAATGATACCCTAAGGTGGTTTTTTGGCGCCCTGGCTCCGTTTGATCAAGCTCATTTGCATATCTCCATTTTGGTGGATGCAAATGCAACATTAGGCGACTTCATCACCTTTAGTGGTGAATTGTCTGTAGCTAACGACCAGAACCTGTCAAACAATTTTGATGCGATTCGGGAAATTGTTGTTGGCTCCTATGATCCGAACGATAAAGCTGCTGCTTCGTATATTACACCGGAAGATCTGGCTGCCGGCAAGCCCATTGAGTATACCATACGGTTTGAGAATACAGGGACCTTCTTTGCGGAAAAAGTGGTAATTCGGGACTTTCTTGAAGCCAACCTCAATCCGGCAAGCTTCCAGTTGATTAGTTCAAGTCATCCATGCACCTGGCATATGCGCTCTGACGGCGCTATTACTTTCACCCTGGATAACCTTTTCCTGTTACCGGGCGAAACGGGTTTTATTAAATTTTTCGTTACGGCAGATCCAGGCCTGGAGCTCAATCAGACCATTTACAATACTGCTGAGATCGTGTTTGACTTTAATTCCCCGATCATCACTAATACAGTCAAAACAGTGGTGCAGTATGAATTGTCAGCGGCAGACCCTTCAGATTTTTTCCATCTGTTGGTTTCACCCAACCCTGCCAGGGAATTTCTGGACATTACCATTCCGCCAAACGCGTTGGAAAACTGCCATTTACTGCAGGTCATAGATGCCTCCGGCAAAATACTGCAACAAAATACCCAAATTTCCGGGCAAATACGCCTACAGGTGTCTGATTTGCCAGCCGGTATGTATCAGATAGTACTGTTAGGCGCCAGGCAGGAAAATATTGGGGCTGGACGTTTTGTGGTGGTTCGATAGTTTTATCAACCATAGGCAACACCTGCAATAGAAATGAAGGTGTTGCCTATGGCTGAATATTCTTTAACAGACATGGATATTTTTACCCCGAAGGTTATTCATATCCCTTTCTTTGCATTCCACCAAGATCTGTATGTACCCTACCCCAAAAACCTTTCCGCAATCTTCAGCGGCCTGAAAATATACCGTTTCTTGGTGTGATGCCCGCCGCTGCGGTGCAGGATATCTTTTAACGTGGCCAGCACAGTGAGCAGGTACTTGCCTTTGTTGAGCATCACACAATCGGCTTGGGCCGCACGGGCAGCATCGGTCACTTCGGAGCGGGTGGCGATACCGCTTTTGTTGAGGGTTTCCAGTACCTGGGTAGCCCAGATCACCGGGACATGGGCAGCTTCGCAAAGCCACAATATTTCTTCCTGAATTTCGCTGAGTCGCTCAAAGCCGATTTCCACAGCCAGATCACCCCGGGCAATCATCACACCAAAAACCTGCTCGTGCATACCCTGGTAAAGCAGGGACGGCAGATTTTGAACCGCTTCGGCGGTTTCTATCTTCAATATGATGGGCAGTACCGGCGAACCGAATTCGCGCAACAATTCCTGTAGTTCTGCTACATCTTCGGCGGTACGTACAAAGGAAAAACCCAGTATGTCGGCATTGGCCACAGCAAAGGGGATCACCTTGCGATCGAAATCTGTGAGGCAGCGTACGGAGAGATGCGTATCCGGGAAATTAATGCCTTTTTCGGCCTTCAGACGGGGTTTTGGGGCGGATACCCGGCGCATATACAGCTCGGCCATTTGTTCGCCGGGGGTTTCTACCACGGCCTCAAAGAGCCCGTCGTCAAACAACACGCGGTCGCCAGTGCGCAGGTCTTTCACTACGCCCGAAAGGGTGCAACCCACTACTTTTTCGCGGCGGTCAAATGTAACGCCGGCCTCAGCCAGAAAAAACCGTTCTCGCTCTAATAAATTGACCCGATCTTTTTTCCAACCCTTTCCAAGAATAATGGTGCGGATTTTCGGACCAGCCAGATCAAGGTACACCTTGCAGCTTTTTCCGGTGGACTTGGCGGCTTTGCGCACGTTTTCCACCATTTTAGCCCAGGTATCCGGGTCGTCGTGTGCAGTATTGATGCGCGCTATGTTCATTCCCGCCTTCACCAGTCGCTTCACTGCGCTGTAATCCTCTGCCATGGCAGATTCAAAGGTCACCATCAGGTGCGGGATGTCTTTTTCGGCTTTTTCACCAAAGAGATCCAGGGCGCGCTTGCGAATGGTTTGCACGCCAAAATGGGCATCCATTGCTGACAACTGATCTTCCGGAATACTGCTACCCAATCGCTGCAACACCGACTGTACTTGTCGCATACAGTGACTCTCCGCGCTGGCGAGGGACGACAGACCTGCATCGTGCAGCGCATCCTGCAGCGGGCGCAGGTCTTCGCGTCTAAGTGCGAGATAGTGCAGTAAATTGCGAAAACTGGCCTGCTGGGCGCGCGGGAGCGCACGCGTCTTTTGCCTGAATTTTTGCTCGGCAGCCCGCTGGTGTTCCAGGATGCGTTCCAGGTCAGATCTGAGGTGGGCAATTTCTGGCGACATAGGTCCGAAAGGTAAGGGGCTCACCGCCAAGTACGTTAAGCACGCTAATAGGTTGGGACACCGCTAAGTACGCCAAGTGCGCAAAAATGGCAGTATTTAGCCTGATTTCGCGCACTTGGCGTACTTAGCGGTGAATAAACTTATCAAATAAATAACATGTGGGTCCCTACCCCACTGCCCTGCTTATAGAAATCGCCAACAGTGATTACATCGTCAACGCCTTCGTATAGGTCTTCTTTCTTATAATGGAACATATCCATGGCTAGTTTGCACGCCCAAAGTTTTACCCCGGATGCAGTCAGGATTTCCAGGAACTCATGCACATCGGGCATATCAATGCGTTCCATTTCCTTTTTCATCATGTGGGTAGCCAGCGCTTCCACACCGGGCAAACCACCCAGCAGTGTGGGCATGTGCATGGCCGGATTTCCGACCGTAGCGATATGCAAATGCTCCAGTTTTTCCTTATGAATGGCTTCCAATCCAAAGAAAGTAAAGAACATTTCTGCTTCGATACCTTCCATTCGGGCGCCATTAGCCAGCACAAAGGCGGCATACACATTCTCCAAAGTGGCCTTGGAGAGTATGATCATCATTTTTCTGATTTCACCATTATATTCGTTCATGATATTGGATGTTTAGACGGTGGACGGCCTACGGTGG
>DLXL01000589.1:4652-6541 GCA_003448025.1 Saprospirales bacterium
ACGGTGGACGGTAGACGGCTTACGGTGGCCGCGAGTACTCGGGATAGACGGTGTACGACCGTCAACCGTAGGCCGTCTACCGTAAGCCGTCAACCGTTGGCCGTCAACCGTTATTAAATACAACTGGCTGGTTTGGGGATGCCGGCAATTTTGGAAGCCGTTTTGAGTGGGGCAATCGGGAAGAGCTGGTAAAACTCTTTGATGTCTACCACACCGCTTTTTCCGATTTTACGAATGCTGAGGGGCACGTCGTTTTTGAACTCGGTTTGGAGGTAGTTGATAACCTCCCAATGCCGGGGGCTCATATTGATATTGGCTTCCTGTGCCAGTGCTGTGCCTACTTCCTGATTCCATTGCTGGAAACTGGTTAGGTAACCTTCTTCATTTACCTGAATGGTTACGCCTGCTATGTTTCTGTCCATGATATGATGTGTTTTTAAGTGTTAATCAAAATTCTTTTCCGGCTTCCTGCATTTTGGTGGAAACGAATGGAATATGCGTGCCTTTCAGTAACATATTCCAGTATATCCACCTAAAGGCCAGTTTACCCATGTGATTGAATCTGCTTTCTTTCAAAAGCCGCAGCGGACCAATGCCTGGCAGTGGGAAAGTACCTTCTACCGGTTCGTGGGTATAGTTGAAATCGATCAGCAATGCCTTGCCTCCTCCGGTTTCCACAAAGCAGTTGGCGTGTCCGTCAAACTCTTCTTTCAGCGGCTCGCCATTAATGTATCGGAGTATATTATCCGTCAGAATTTCTGCTTCAAAGTGGGCTACAGACCCTGCTTTGGAGGCTGCTATATTGGTAGCATCGCCCAGCACAAAAATATTTTCGTAATCCCTGGATTGCAGGGTAGCCTTGTGGGTAGGTACGAAGTTCAGATCGTCGCCCAGGCCGGAGCGGACAATGAGCTCGTCGCCCTTATTGGTGGGAACGGTAACCAAAAGATCAAACGGAATTTCCCTGCCGCCGTAATCAATGATAATCTTGCGATCGTTATCCACCTGCTCTATCGCGAAATCGCTTTCAATTTGGATGTGTTTTACATCCAGAAGGTGTTGCAGGGCGGTGGTTGCTTTGGGCTTGGTGAATGCTCCGCTCAATGGAGTCACATAGGTGATCTCCACTTTGTCGCGCATGTGCTTGTTTTTGAAATAGGAATCTGCCAGAAAAGCAAACTCAATGGGCGCGACAGGACATTTGATCGGCATTTCCGTGATGTGTACCACCAGTTTACCGCCTTCCCACTCACGCAATTTGTTGCGCAAGGCCAGCGCCCCTTCAAACGTGTAAAAATCGAACACGCTTTTCTGCCACTCTTCTCCAAGCATACCTTCTGTCTCTTCCGGAGCGATTTTTGCGCCTGTGGCAATAATCAGCAAATCATAATGTAACCGATCTCCATTAACCATGTTTACGAACTGCTCCTGCGGAACAATCCGGTCAATGGCATCGTGGATCAGGTTTACTCCGTGTGGAATAAAATCCCGGATAGGCTTGGTAATATCTTCTGGTTCGTAAATATCAAAAGGCAGGAAAAGGTAACCAGGTTGGTAATGGTGTTCTTCTCTTTCATCAATGATATCTATCTCCCACTCTTCTCTTTTCAGATGATTTCTGAGGTGGTTGGCCATCATGGTACCTGCTGTACCGGCCCCCAATATGACGATGCGTTTCATTTTGCAATCATTTATTGATCAAATACGGTGCAAAATTTCCGGTTGAAAATCTGATCAAAAATGATGTGGGTCATAGAAAGGTATGATGGCGGTCAAAAGCCTCTTGTCGCGGCCTGAGGCAAGGAAACAGGAATATTAAGTTTGACAAAATGAATAGTTGTCCGGGCGCGGACAACCAGATAAATACAACGAGGGCGTTTTTTTTCTTA
>DLXL01000589.1:6741-9359 GCA_003448025.1 Saprospirales bacterium
AAAATAAACGCCCTCGATACGTATCCGCGCGCTTCGCTTTAGAACTCTACCACAATACCGATACTCGGCAAGAGAGATCCTTCCGTGTTATCCAGGATCAGGGGAATCGCATTGCTGCCATCAGCACGGAGCGGCTGGTTATCGGTAGTAAGGAAAGCAGTTCCATCAGGCGTACGCTGGAAAGTGTACTGCGGAGGCGCTGGGTTAACCGCATTCAGCACATTTTGAATATCAAGGAAAAGATCCAGCGTCCAACGACGGAAGTTCCACTTTTTATCAATACGGATATCCATTTGATTGAAAGCTCCGAGACGCAGGGTGTTCAACCGGCTGTTATCCAAAATACCGGTGCCAATCGTAGCATAGTTGCGCTGACTGGCATCCAGATCCAGCGGGGTGTAGGGTACCCCACCCTGCCAGCGGTATTTCACGCCAAGCTCCCAGTTTTTACCAAATTTGTATCCGGCAAGGAGCGACAACAGGTGGCGGTTATCCCAGGCAGAAGCAATCACTTTCCCATCCAGATTGCTGAAACGCGACCAGAAGAGGGTATATGAGCCCGTGAAATACAGGTTTTTATTCAGTTTTTGCTGGGCAAACAATTCCATACCGTAGGCTTCACCGTTGCCTACCGACAGCACTCTTTCATTGCCTAAAATACCAAAACCTCCGCCCTGATTAGCCAGAGAAATGCCGCTGAAAGCGCTTACCGGATAATCTGTGTATTGCTTATAAAATCCTTCAAGGGTAAGACGAAGTACTTTGGACGGTACGAATTCCAGACCAGCGACGTAATGATCGCTTCTTAAATAGGGCTGGTCCTTGTTTACGAGAACGCCCGACTCATCCCTGTAACCTAATACGGTATACAAAGGCGTTTTGTAATATCGTCCAACGGAGGCATTTAGTTTCCACTTTTCTGCCAAAGCATAGCTCGCACTTACACGCGGACTGATGGTCCTCAACAGATTTGCTCCATTCTCGGTGAATGTATTACCATCTGCACGAATGCCGGCAGACACCCCCAGGCGGTCGTTGAAAAACGTACGATTGACCTGTCCGAACAAGCCGAATTTAAAGAAATCAATCGCCGTATTGAAACGGGATTCTACGGCTGGATGAATAATATTTCCCAACGAATCACGGATTTCCGTACGAATCCGTGTGTAGGAATTATTGTTGTATTTGACATACTGTGCCATAGCACCGGCACTGAATTTCCAGTTACCGAGGTACTTGTTGATATCAAAGCGTAACTTGTTTTCGATTTCCTGACTTTGAATACCCAGGATGCGTTTGGACTCATCTTTTTGCTTTCCATCCGTATTATCCGCGAACTGGTCCAGCTGATTGTCCAGCATGTTTCGGCTAAAGGTGAGATTCCAAAAACCGTCGCTAATCAATCGTTTGAGCGTAAACCCCTGGGTATAGTTCCACTGATTCACCCCGGGCACCGAGCTCAGTATATACAGGTTTTCCGGGGTAGCATCCTTGGGCGCCTCAAAGTAAAAATCGTCGATGGCGCCCACGCCCAGCGCCGTGAGCGTGGTTTTGGCGTTGATCTTGTGGGTGATCTTGTACTGAAAATCCCAATAATCCGGCCTGATAGGCAATCCGATTGCCTCAAAAAGAAATTGAAGGTAGGAGCGGCGTGCCGAAGCCAGAAATGTGGTATTTCCGTTCTTTTTCCCTAAAGGTCCTTCCAATGTGAGCGCCGTTTCGGATGCGCCCACCCGTACGTTGCCCTGTATGCGACCGGGATTACCATCCTTTTGCCTGAATTGAAGTACGGACGACAAGGTATTATCGTAACGGGCATTAAATGCGCTGCTACTGAGCGTGGCGTCTTCAATAAATGACACATTGAGGATGCCCGCCGGGCCTCCTGCAGCGCCTTGTGTGGTAAAGTGGTTGATAACGGGAATTTCAACGCCGTCCAGGTAAAACACATTTTCACTGGGGCCGCCGCCGCGTATAATCAGGTCGTTGCGAAACCCTCCACCGGTACCTGCCACGCCACCCACACCAGGCAGTGCCTGCACTACCCTGCTGATGTCGAAATTACCGCCGGGATTGCTTTTGATTTCTTCTACGGATAGGTTTTGAATGGAAAGGGGTGTCTCTGCGGAAGCAATGCGCACCGAACGGTTAACGGCAATCTCCACCTCGCCAAGGGTTGTCCCCTCCGGCTCCAGTTCGAAGTTCAGCTGACTGGCGTTACCGGTGGTGATGACAACATTGAATTTGGTTTGCGGACCATAGCCCACGTAGGTGGCCACAACATTGTATGATTTGGGTGTGATACCGGAGATCCTAAAGTTACCGTCGGCATCCGTGACGGCGCCCAATTGTGTGCCTTCCAGTTTGATGGCAGCCCCGATGAGGGCTTCCTGAGTGAGTTTATCTTTAACAGATCCGGTGAGAAGGCCGGTGTTTTGGGCTTGCATGATGCCGGCGCCAAGAACGAGCAAAAAGACAGTAGCGATAAAACGCATGTAAAAGGATGTATAACTGGTGAATGGGCAAAAGAACAAGGGCAAAGGGATTTTGTTTTTGGGATGACGGGAATTTTGGGGTGGGATGACGGGGATTTTTGGGGTGGGATGACGGGGATTTTT
>DLXL01000589.1:9482-9937 GCA_003448025.1 Saprospirales bacterium
TGGGGTGGGATGACGGGGATTTTTTTGAACACGGATGACACGGATTTTAGTTTTCACAATATAAAGCTTTACCTGTTCTGTGTGAAATCTGTGCTTACATATGTGTGAAATCTGTGCGAAACAAAAAGCACACAGAAATGAGTCAAATCTTTGGAGACTACCGGATTTTTTGATAAAAAAGTGGACGCCCCCATCCTTTTTTGGGATAAAAAAAGCTCATTTCGTATATTGGAGCTACAGCATCCAGCCAGATATAAAGTGATTTCTTTTTTTCATCCCAGGCCCAAATTTGCACCATACGAAGTTCAGTTACTTTAATAGATTTTAGCAAAGGCGGTCGAATAATGACGGATCCTTCCCAGGTTTCCTTATTATACTCAACTATAGTGTCGGTTTGGGAAATAATCTTTTTGCGCTCGGATAATGGGAGTTTGTGCTCCAACCTGCTATCAAAA
>DLXL01000589.1:10047-10287 GCA_003448025.1 Saprospirales bacterium
GTGTGCTCCAACCTGCTATCAAAAAAGGAGGCACGACGCTTGTTTTCAAAAGCATTCAGGAAATTCAGGTATGGCCGTTCAAAACCGCTCAATCTTTTCAGTATAGAATCCTGCTCCAAATGCACGCTTGTTTCTTCTTTTGCCCCACTAAATGTCTTTTTGGCCCATGGAATGTCTTTATTTCGAAGATTTCGGGCATGATTTACCGGCTTGAACCAAAAAAGGTGTATAAATTCAGGA
>DLXL01000424.1 GCA_003448025.1 Saprospirales bacterium
GCATTTGGCTTCTTAAGCTCTGCGTGGGTGGTCATCTTGAGCGTAGAGAAAGATCTGAGTCTGATTGATGGATGGGTTTCGCACAGATTCTACACAGATTTGAAGGCCAGATCTTTCGCTACGCTCAAAATGCCAACCCAAGTGAAAAAATGACCCCTAAATGACTTCAAAATGACTCCTAAATGACCCCAAAATGACCTCTAAATGACCATAAATGACCCTTACCTATGCTCAAACTCCTTCCAGTTTACATCCTTATACGCATCAGCCAGAAAAGCAGCAAGTAAGGTGAATAAAAATGCCGCTAATACCGCCCCTATTACGATCATACTACGCTTTGGGCGACTTTTTATCATAGCTGGTTCTGCAGCAACAACCAATTGAACAGTAGGAATTTTGGTATTATAAGCCGCCAGGATCTGATTGTACCGCTCCAAATCATAACTGAATTGCTTGCGTGCCTGATTGTGCAAGTCGTTGGCAATAGAAACTTTGCCAATACCTTCGTTATAGTCGCGTATGCTTAAAACCCCCTCTTTTGAATTGCGCGACAATAACATCTCCCGCTGCCTCATAGCGCCGCGTAAATTGGCTTTGATGTATTCCACGGTATCAGCCGGAATCAGCGGATTCCCGTTAAGCACTTCCAGGCGCGCCCGGTTTCGGGCAATATCTTCTTCCGCACGTGTTAGTTGTTCCGACAGCTGTTCTCCCTGATAACCACCTGCATAGATATGATATTCAGATTGTATATTGCGTAAGCTGTCGCCCAATCGAATCAACTCACTGCTCTTTCGTTTCATATTGGCATCGAAGGAAGCCAATAGTTGTGCCTGACTGTTTTTGGTGAGGCGCTGGCCAATTTCATCTATTTTATCCCGGGCTCCATTGGCCATATCTGAGGCTAATTGAGGATCCGTATCCTCTACAGTTAATTCAATGGCATCATTCTTGTTTTTCTGAACATCATAGTGTTCCAGAAATTTCAACCGAGCCCAATGACGGCCCTCCTTGCCGGTAGTGTCAATGTTGTAATGTTCAAAAAGTTTATACCGGTCAATCATGTAATCTACCAACTCATGGCCGGAGGCAATTTCGAGTAATCGATCCACATCACGGTCTGTTCCGAAATATTCTGTAACCCTGTTCATGCCACCAAAAATCAATTCCGGTTTGGAAAGGTCCTGATTGGAAGGGTAAAAAATGGTGGTAGACTTGTAGTAATTATCCATACGCAATGCAATGCCTATACTGCCCAGCAGGGCAATCAGGCAAACATTACGTAAGGCTTTTCTCCACCGGTAAATCGTGCCGAAAACGCCGAGGAGTGTGTCGCGGTTGCTCATAAGTGTTGTGAAAAAACGGTAGGGGCTGTAAGGGAACGACGATTTAGATAAAAACGTTGCCTGGCCCCGGAGCCTGAAAGAGCGGCAAAAATAGCAATAAAATGCACCATTGAAGTCATACGGCCAGGGTAATATACCGTTTGTGCCCGCGAATCTGAAAAACCTCTGAATTAAGCCTTAAAAAATGAATCCCGGGGCAACCCAATACAACAGTTTGGCATCATTGACCCACCACTATTAATCCCGATACCGGGCACCAACACCGGTAAAAAATATTTTGGACGATATCAGGAAACCAGATTCAACCCTTTTGGCCTGTGCCGCCCAAGCAAACCATCCTGCTTTTTCAAAATGACGAAGAAGAACAGCCTACTTGCGGCTATCGCCCTTTGCTCCGTTTGCGCACTCTACGCTTTCGCCTACCCGGAAGCCGTGCGCGAGAACGTACTCACCCTGCTCTTCCCAGAGGGCACGCGGCCAATTGCGGTGGAATACCCGCAAAAGCCGGATGCTATAGCGGTGGATACCTTCCCTCCGCTGAGCGAACGTTACGGCGATTTTATCCATTCCGGCAGTGGAAACCCCATCGATTTGCGCGATCCGAGAGCCATTGAACGGCAAGTGGAGTATGACGCAGATACCGATATGTATATCGTTACAGAACGTATCGGTGATGAGTTCTACCGGGCGCCAACCTATATGACTTTCGAAGAATATGTACGTTACCGCGATGAACAACAGCAGCGCGAGTATTTCGACAGGCTACAGGGGGTGGTGTCTGCCGATGGACGCAGCGCAGACGGCACCACAGATCCGGTTTCAAAATTCAATTTCAAAAATTCCCTGATCGACCGGCTGTTCGGCGGCTCCAATGTGGATATCAAGCCCCAGGGCAATATCAACCTGACTTTCGGGTACGACTGGCAAAGAATTCAAAATCCCATCCTTACGCTGCGCCAGCAAACCAACGGGAACTTCGATTTTGATATGGACATCAATATGAGTGCCCAGGGCAAAATCGGGGAAAAGTTGAACCTAAACTTCAACTATAATACCCAGGCGACTTTCGATTTCGACAACCAGATGAAGATCAATTACGATACGAAAGGGTTCTCGGAAGACGAAATCATCCAAAATGTAGAGGCTGGTAACGTTTCCATGCCATTGCGTTCCAACCTGTTCATTGGCGCCCATAATCTGTTCGGTATCAAAACCTAAATGAAAAACGGCCACCTGCGCACCACCCTCGTGGCTTCTCAACAACGAAGCCGCCAGCAAAGCCTTAAAATTCAGGGCGGATCCCAGGTGCAAACGTTTGAAAAGCCTATCGACGAATACGACGAAAACCGCCACTTCTTCTTTAGCCACTGGAACCGCAATGAGTTCGAACCGGCCATGAAATGTTTGCCGGT
>DLXL01000531.1:0-249 GCA_003448025.1 Saprospirales bacterium
GGCTCCGGCCAGTGCGGTAAGTGCCGGGTTTACCGTAGGAGATTTCAAGGATTACGATCAGGTAATGGCATTTGGGGAGGATAAGGATTTGATCAGTATTGAAATCGAGCACGTGAATACCGATGCTTTACGGGCGTTGGAGCAAATGGGTAAAAAAGTACACCCTAGTCCGGCGGCATTGGATATCATTAAGGATAAGGGCCTGCAAAAGCAATTCTATCTGGAAAACAACATTCCAACGGCTCATTT
>DLXL01000531.1:378-754 GCA_003448025.1 Saprospirales bacterium
CATTCCAACGGCTCATTTTGAGCTTTTTGAGGATGAAAAAGCACTCAAAAGAGCGATAACCTCAGGCGCCTGGACCTTACCCCTAGTGCAGAAATCACGCACAGCAGGGTACGACGGCAAGGGAGTGGCTATTCTGCGCACGCTGGAAGATTTGGAAACCAAATTGTTGCCAGGCCCCTGTTTGGCAGAGGTTCTGGCTCCCATACAGGCAGAAATTGCGGTAGTGGCAGCACGCAATGAGCGGGATGAAGTAGCCGTGTTCCCGGCGGTGGAAATGGATTTTCACCCGGAAGCCAATCTGGTCGAATTCCTGATTTGTCCGGCGCGAATCCCTGCACTCATAGAAGCTCAGGCAGAGGCGCTTGCAGAGCAAGTG
>DLXL01000531.1:910-1381 GCA_003448025.1 Saprospirales bacterium
TCCGCGCCTTCCATGTTTGCGGGCTACTAGCTGTTGAAATGTTCTGGACCCGGGATGGAGAAATTTTGGTAAACGAAGTAGCCCCCCGCCCGCACAATTCGGGTCACCATACGATAGACAGTGCACATACCAGTCAGTTTGAACAACACCTGCGAGGTATTTGCAATATGCCATTGGGTTCCACTACCTCCAAAACCCCGGTAGCCATCATGCTTAATCTGCTCGGCGAACCCGGCCACAAAGGCCCGGTAAGCTATCAGGGGGTAGACGAATGCCTGGCTCTTGAAGGTGTAAACATCCACCTCTACGGAAAATCTCAAACCTCCCCATTCCGAAAAATGGGCCACGTCACCATCACTGGAAACACCCCCGAAGAAGCCATCAAAAAAGCTGATTTCGTCAAAAAAAACCTCAAAGTGATCAGCACATAAACAACCATAGTCCCCTCATAAACCCCATAAACCTCCATAA
>DLXL01000531.1:1543-1888 GCA_003448025.1 Saprospirales bacterium
CGGGATACATAAACCTCCATAAACATATGGTTTCCATCATCATGGGCTCTGATTCCGACCTGCCGGTCATGCAAAAGGCGGCCGATATATTGACAGAGCTACAAGTACCATTCGAAATGACCGTCGTGTCGGCGCACAGAACCCCGACGCGCATGTTTGAATTCGCCAACAACGCACATGAGCGCGGCATCAAAGTAATCATTGCCGGTGCGGGCGGAGCGGCACATTTACCGGGCATGGTAGCAGCCATATCGCCACTGCCGGTCATTGGCGTGCCGGTCAAATCTTCCAATTCTATCGATGGCTGGGACAGCATCCTGTCCATCCTGCAAATGCCCGAAGGCG
>DLXL01000531.1:2021-2669 GCA_003448025.1 Saprospirales bacterium
TCCGGTAGCCACCGTTGCCCTCAATGCCGCCCGAAACGCAGGTATTCTGGCGGCTCAAATGATTGCCACCAGCGATGCAGTCCTGCTGCAAAGGATTCAGGCCTTCAAAAAATCGCTGGAAGAAAAAGTTCTGGAAAAAGCCAGAGCCATGGAAGGAAAAGTGGGGTGATTTGAAAAAATATTGCCCGCAATTAATGAAATATAAATCTCATCCTATGCGTCATTTCACTCTACTCGCTGCCTTTGTAAGCCTTCTCACCCAGGCCCGGGCCCAGGAGCCTCTGAAAGCTCATCTCGCCCCTTGTGGTTCTCTCGGACTCTCCGATTGGCTCAAAGAGTCGCGTTTCCGGCAGCCTGTGCAGGATCGTTCGGAAGATACGATGTGGGTAGCCGTTAAAACCCATTTGCTGGGCAAAGACAGTGGAACCGGGCGCATTGCCATAGAAAAATACCTGGATTCTTTTTGTCAGTTGAATGAAGACTTCGGCCCGTCCAATATCCAGTTTTTTATGAAAGACGGCTGGAATCTGCTCAACGAAACCGATTGGCACGTACACACCACCATTCCGGAAGGCATAGACATGATGCTCACCAACAATGTTCCGGATGCACTCAATGCTTATTTTGTAGCAGACCCTGCCGGCAACT
>DLXL01000531.1:2811-3371 GCA_003448025.1 Saprospirales bacterium
TGTAGCAGACCCTGCCGGCAACTGCGGCTATAATCTGCCCTATGCCGGAGTGGCCATTGCGCACGGCTGTTCTGGCGACAACGATCATACCTGGGCACATGAAGTGGGCCATGCTCTGAACCTCCCGCACCCGTTCATCGGCTGGGAAGGCAAGCAGTATAATTTTAACACCCCAACACCCACCGTACTCACGTATGATTACACCTATTTCCACGATACCCTGGATACCCAGGTGCCGGCCCCGCTGGATACAGCCCTGGTAGAATTCAAGGATGGCAGTAACTGCGCTATTGCAGCCGACCGGATCTGTGATACCCCTCCGGATTACCTGAGCTATCGCTGGGAATGTGATGCTAGCAAAAAAAGTATCGCCAAACAGAAAGACCCTTCCGGAGCGGAGTTTTATTCAGATGGCACTTTGTTCATGTCGTACGCCCTGGATCAATGTCAAAACCGTTTTTCACCGGAAGAGATCAATATCATGCGCGCCACCCTGCTTTCCGAAAAACTCAACTGGTTGAGTCCGGAAATGCCGCTGGAGCCTGTAACAGCCTCTCCGG
>DLXL01000531.1:3533-3738 GCA_003448025.1 Saprospirales bacterium
AGCTATAGCGCCGGTACAGGACCAATTTGTAGGGATTTCAGGAGCTATTTTGAGCTGGAATGCAGTGCCTAATGCTACCCATTACCTGGTACAGGCATCCCGTTTCACCAATTTTTCCTTCAAACAGGTAGATATCGTCACCACAGACACCTTCGCCATTGCCGGCCAGTTGACGCCTAATCTGAAATACTACTGGCGCATTCGG
>DLXL01000531.1:3908-4272 GCA_003448025.1 Saprospirales bacterium
CCTTTAATAACCGTCATACCTGCGCACCTTTCAGCGCTTTATCCACCTTTATCACCAGTACAGACGTTGAAACCAACGAACCGGATGCCGAGGGTTGGCGTTGGTATCCATCGGTATTGAGTGCCGGGCAATCCCTGAACCTGGAAATGCCCCAATCCTGGCAAGGTTCCGAAATCATGTGCCGGATGTACAATGCAGCCGGTCAACTGATGTGGCAACAAAAGCAACACTGGACCGCCCGCCAAAACTCCCTCGAAATCCCGTCCAGCCAATGGCCGGCAGGGATCTATCAGCTCATTCTTTCCGGAGATCAAGGGGTAAAAGCGATGAAATTGACGGTTGGACGGTAGACGGCTTACGGTGG
>DLXL01000531.1:4504-4687 GCA_003448025.1 Saprospirales bacterium
ACCCTGAGCGTAGCGAAGGGTCTGACGAAGTCTCGCTTGAGGGCGTTAAAAAAAGTATGACAAATCAGGAACAAGAAACAATCCTTAGAAACGATTCGCGGGATGGCAGGATATCAGGCCCATCGCTACCCTCAGGGTGACAAGGCAGTCACCGTAAGCCGTCTACCGTAGGCCGTCTACCGT
>DLXL01000531.1:4872-5743 GCA_003448025.1 Saprospirales bacterium
CACCGTAAGCCGTCCACCGTCTACATCACCATTTCCAAAATTTCCGGGGTGTGGACCTCCCGGAATCCGGGCAGGTGTAGTTGATAATATTGCAGCAATTTGCCCAGCAGCGTTTTGCGTTGTGGGCGGTTGATCGGAAGCTCATGTGCAGATTCCAGCGGGGTGTCCATAAAAAACAGCATTTGCTGTACCTGTTCGGGTTCCATGACAAATGCGTGTGGAGCCGGAACTGGACTAAATGTGCCCTCCTTAAGGTCAAAAAACTGCTCACTATTATCATCTGGTGGCAATGGAGGGAAGCCAAGGAAGCCCGTTAGGCTGAGTAAAAAATGCAGGTGCAGATTGGCTATGGGATGAGGGGTTTTGTCCAGCCAGCGTAAATGTTCCAGGATAAAATCAAATAATTCCCGGTGTTCCTCTTCTTCATGGATAGCTTTCCTACACACCTCGGCCATAAACAGAGCTACTGCTCCGCGTGTGAGTTCAAATGGAATGGCCGTCCAGATCTCGGATGCTCTTAATTCCTTCAGCCGGCTGGTGCCGGTGCCCTCCCGGTGATAGGCCACCAACTCCACCACGGTCATAGGCTGGAATAAATTGTAAGGCATCTTTGCTTTCGCCGATCGCACACCTCCCCCGATAAAAGAACAAAGTCCTTTTTCTTCAGTAAAAATATCGGCGATCACACTTGTTTCACCATACTTCACTGACCGGAATACAATGCCGCGGGTCTTTAGCATATTACGATGATACAGTGAACGCTGGGACGATGAACGATGGGACAAAGTGGGTATTGGGGACAAGACAAGGCCAGGTTGGTGGGAGAACAATTTGGAAAGAGGAAATTGCGTGTGCGGGCGGGGGTAGGTGC
>DLXL01000512.1:0-12111 GCA_003448025.1 Saprospirales bacterium
TGGACGATGAACGATGGTACAGTGGACGATGGACGATGACATCTCTGCCAGGTAAAACGTGGGTTGTCACCCCGGGAACCGGGGCCTACACAAGCCAGGCTACGCGGTACTTTTCTGGAAACAGATTGCCGGGAACCCAGGCTTTTGTAGGTCCCGATTTTCGGGATGACAACCCAATTTACTACAAATACTCACGCAATGCCATCGTCCATCGTATCATCGTCCATCGTCCACCGTCCTTCGTTCATCGTGATATTTTCTCTATCAACTTCATCGGCTCTTGAAAATTCAACCGCATACTCCAGCTGATCATTTTTGCATAATTGGCGCCGGAAGCTTCCTGATAGGCATCCTGTAAGGTTTTCGAACTGTAAATCGGGAAGTAGAATTCCAGCCCGCCTTTGAAGAAAGAAAGAGCCAGGCCGCCACTCCACACGAATGGTTGATTCTGGTCTGCATCCGGGCTGCCATCTTTAAAATAACCCAGATCAAAATAGGGCTTTACAGGCAACCGCAAGGGGAGTTTAAAAGGCAGGTCAGCCATCAAATTCATTGTTACCAAATACTGATTGGATAAACCGGTCTGACCTGGCAAAATGCTGCTGATCGGCCCCTTAAACCCGCCGTCTGATTGGCTTACCTGGCGTCCAAGTAAATGGTTGGCTCCTGTGCGTGCCAGGTAAAGCTGGTCGAAACGATAATCGTTGATGCCTTGTGGTGCAAGAGTGAGTGAATACTCATTGGGATAGAAGTCACTTCTGGAGTTTTGTAAAAATGCGCCGGCAAATACCCGCAGGGTGATTTTACGTTTTTCCTGATAAAAGAATTTCTGTTGCCATTCCGCAGCGAGACGTATATACTGATCGTTTCTTTCAAATTGATCCGTGTAGTCCTGGGCTTCCAATGCTACCTGATATTTGAACGGATGTGGAGCCTTCCATTGCTCTCCTTCGTACCGTAATTCATAAATCGTGTTTTTTTGAGTGGCATTTTGCTCAGATGCTATCCGCTGATAATCGCGTTCCAATAACAGCGTCCGAAATACCAGGGCATGTTCAAAGGCAGGCCTGGAGCTTCGCAATTGCGCGCGTACCTGAGGCATCCAACGGGTGAAGCGATCGGTGATGTCGCCATCCTGCCGCTGGCCGGTATGGAAGCTTTTATACCTAAGGCTCACGGCTACTTTTGGGAAAATACCGCCCGGAAAGAATTGGTATCTCAAATTTCCGGCGCCCACCCATTGCCCGGTTCCCAATCCGTATCCGGGCAAAAG
Organism: Saprospirales bacterium; assembly: GCA_003448025.1. Taxonomy (GTDB): domain Bacteria; phylum Bacteroidota; class Bacteroidia; order Chitinophagales; family Saprospiraceae; genus M3007. The sequence goes on from DLXL01000512.1 coordinate 1,274, forward strand.
GTAATACTGGAATTTTCTGGAAGGAACCGGCGGGTTGTAGATCATCAACCCCAACATGGTTTTATCTGCATTGTTCCAGCCTATCCAGGGTATGATGGCCAGGGTGTTTTTCCGGGTGTTTTGCACTGGTGCAAATAAGCGGTATTCCAGTGGTCGCATGCCCGGGAAGAGGCCACCGGTTTTTCGGAAGTTGTTTTTTCGGTTTATATCCAGCGTAACGCGTTCATAATCAATCTCAAAGGCATCTGCAGAGTCTGTCTGGAAAAAGACGCCGGAAGACCGTTCAATGTCGCCTTGCGTAAACCAACGGGTACTGACCGGCTTACCCTCTTGCAGAGCTGTTACCGGGAAAGGTGCATCCAGCGATCCTTTGTTCTTTATGAATAAGTGGTATCCATTTACCTGCTTTGCACCCAAACCGAAATTGCCGTCTGTTCGTGCTTTTGCCGGCTTGACAGAACTGATTTTCAGATCCAGCTGATCCCGGGTTTGCATGGACTGAAAAAACCAGTCGGCATTGATACCATTTTGTTTGAACGATGCCTTCAAATCTTCGGGATAAGGATGACTGAATTGCCAATTTCGGTAATAATCCTTCATGGCAGCATCAAACTTTTCTGTTCCAACCGATTTTTCCAGCCAATCCAGCACTAAGGCGGTTTTCATATACACCTCAAGTCCATAAGCAAGAGAGGTAAAGGAATCTGAATGTGAATCGGGTGGTGTATCCTTGTGTTCTCTTGCTAAAAGCAAATAGCCAGTTTCCATCAGCGAACCTTGCTTCGACTCGTCAAGCAACACTTTGGGGAGGTTTGCTGGTCCGAATTTTCCATAATATTTTTTCATATACCTCGATTCATAATACGTATTAAAGCCTTCATCCATAAATGGGTGATCCCGTTCATTGGAGGCTAAAAAGCCGTAAAACCAATTGTGGCCTACTTCATGTGTAATAACATCATCCAGGTCTTGGGCGCTATCGGAGTTGCCAATCACGGTGATCATCGGGTATTCCATGCCGCCTCCGGCGCTAAGTGCTGAGTGTACAGCTGTAGCTTGCGGATAAGGATATTCCCCTACATGCTCTGAATAAAACTCTACCGCCCTTCGCACGTAAAAAGCACCTTTTTCCCAATATTTGGACTGCCCTCTGCCCATTTTGCTTTCCTTCGACATGCGAAACATGGCCCAGCAATCTACACTTTTTCCGGAGGCCAGACGCGCGGTGTCTTTCAGCACCATAAAACGTTTATCGGCAAACCAGGCAAAATCATGTACCAGATCGGCCGTATACCGGATGGTTTTCATGCGTGAGCTTGAAGCCGGGTATTTAGCAGTTTTATGCGGTTCTTTTTGGCTTAATAGCTCACGGGTTTCGGCTTCCTTCTTTTGCAGGAACAGAATCTCAGAGCCAGTTTGCAGCAATCCTGTTGCCCCAACCACATAGTTGTCAGGCAGGGTCAGGGTTACATCAAAAGACCCGAATTCGGAATAAAACTCCCCCATATTCAGGTAAGGCATAGCATGCCATCCTTTATGATCATATACCGCCGGTTTGGGATACCATTGGGGCATTTGATAGCTGGTTTCCACATGACCCAGACGGGAAAAAGAGGCCGGGATTTTCAAGGTAAAAGGCGTAGAAACCGTTATTTTTTGACCTGTAGCCAAAGGCCTGGACAGCGTCACAACGGCTATGTCGGGATTGTTTGGGTCGATTTTCCAGCTTGCCTGCTGTCCATCTACCCTGAAATCCAAACCACTGAAACCACCCCGGTCTTCCGGTTTGGAAAAATAATACTCCCGGTCGCCGCTTTTGAGTTGTTGTTTGCAAAAAGCTGTTTTACGGTTTTGATAGGCGTTTCCCCACAGGTGTACCCAGATTTCCTGTAGTGCATTTGGGGAATTATTTTGATAGGTAAATTGGATTTCAGCATCCAGTGTATGTGTGGTATCGTGCAAGGTGGCCTTTATGACGTAGTCCACTTTCTGTTGAAAATACCCGTTTGTTGGTTGGGCATTGCTCATGGTAGTGTACCACACAAAAAGGCAGCGCGTAAGCGGTAAAAGTTTCATAGCTTGCAAAGAAGAATAGTTTGGCAAAGAAAAAATGAAAGAAAACTAATTCAGGTGAAAATTGTATTAGTAAAGTGGCAAACTTAGCAATTATCGGGGATCTTTGATGCAAAACCTGGCAACTTTGAAGAAGACTCTTCTTATCATTTGGCTTTTATGCGGCTCTTTCCTTGCACATGCACAATGGAACCTGAAAGCCACAGGAATGGAATCCGCAGAAGGATTGTTGCACATGAAGGATATGGGTTTGGTTTGGGCTGGCAAATACTGGAACTGCATACAATTAATCCGGTTTGATAAAAGTGGTTCCGTCGTGTGGATGAAGCAGGTTTGTCCGGTCAATCCAAATGCCGACCTCTCCCTTGGAACACTCCATCTTACGGCGGATCCACTGGAACCAGATGCCTTTTATTTATTATTCCGAAAGGGGGCTTTTTCTTCTGCTCCGGATAACTTGTTGAACCTGATGAAGTTTGATGTAAACGGGGAGGTGGTTTGGGAAACACAACTGGCGCCTGAAAAACGTTATGGCCCGTTTTCTCCCGGATCGCAGTTAGCCTGCACTGCAGATGGCAACCTTTGGGCGGTCCATGGGATGGGTTATACGGATGAATTTCCTGATTTTAACCAGGTCCTTGCCTTTTTGGTTAAACCAGACGGGGCTTTGCAATTGCGCAGGTATTACCGAACAGATGAGCCTGCAAACGTGAGTGGTGTGCTGGCCAATGGAGTTAGTTCCGTATTTTGCTACGGAAACGTTGGCGTGTCCGTTACGCGTGGATTTGTCCTTCAATTAAATGCATTGGGTGAAGTTCAGTGGGCGCGTCGTTATCCGGAATTCGATGTGTTACGTGATGGTGGTACCTTTTCTAATGGCGACTTTGCGTTAATGGGAAAACATGGGTCAAATTTCGCTTTCGCCCGCTTCAGCACGGATGGAACCCCTGTTTGGTCGGTCTATCTGCCAGACTCTTTGAGCCTTTTTCACATTCGGGTTGCTGCCGACGAAGGTGTGCTCCTGAGTCTGAGAATGCAGGATCAACGTTTTTTATTGGCTAAAATGGATCCTTTTAGCTTTCAAATCCAATGGGCCAGGCTTTATGAAGCGTGTACGCAATATAAAACTTCAGCGCTGATCGAGACCGCTCAAGGAGGAGCTTTACTAAGTCAGAACAGTACGGCTGGATCTCCCGCTTCAAGGTTGTTTGAAGTGGATTTTCTTGGTAATACTATTTCCACATGTCCTGTATGGACTGGCTCATCGCCTGTACTTATTCCTTTTCAGATACAACCGCAAGCCCTTGATTTTACGGCAGTGGATGATCTGAGTTTTAAAGTCGACAAAGCGTTTGTGGTTCAGGATGGCCGCCTGGATGTGAACGAATGTTGTCCAACGGAATATCCCCAGGCTTACTTTAATCTTCCTGATTCAATTTGTGTTGGAACGCCCGTTTCCCTTCAGGCGGAAAACGGCCACTGTGCTGATGAATGGGCATGGATGCCGCAAGGCGCAGGAACGAGCATTGCTTATGGCGCGCAATTAAGTCCACTCACCTGGAGTGTGCCAGGTATTTACCGCATTGTACTGAAAGAATCCATTGGTTCCTGTACAAGCCAATACGAGGATACGCTCCTCGTGACAGAAAAGCCGGTTACAGCACTTTTTACCGTAGAAGATACTACGGTTTGTGCAGACTTTCCTCTTCTTATTCAATCTATTACGGCAGGTTTCGATCAGTGGGAATGGTCGGACGGATATTTGGGACCGGAGCGGGAGTGGGCCAGTCCGGAGCCAGGTGTCTGGTGGTTAAAGGCATCCCAATCACATTGCAGCGTAACGGATTCTATTCAAATCAGGTTAGGGGAGTGCCCGCCCTCGAGGGTATATGTTCCGAATGCATTTTCTCCGAATGACGATGGTGCAAACGACTTTTGGGAGGTGTTTTTTCAGGAAAATCGTATCCCATTGACTTGCACGGTGTTCGACCGTTGGGGGAATATTTGTTTTTCCTCAGAATCAGGTCAGCCCATTCGCTGGGATGGATTCATCAGAGGCCAAAAGGCGCCATCAGGTGTTTATACATGGCAATTTAGTTTCCAAACACCTGATGGCACGGTGGAAAAACGCAACGGTGACCTGCTGTTAATCCGATAGTGATTATTTCTTTTTGAGCAGGATCCAGCAATTAGCGCCTTCCAGACGGGCTTGCCCGTTTTCAACATCTATCTGCGCGTTCTCAATAATCAGTCTTAGATTACCTTTTTTTCCGGTAAGCAATACACTGCGCTCTGCCATTTTCAGATTTGCGTAGGTATAAGTTTCCTTTGAGTCCATTTTGGTTATCCATTGTTCCAAAGCAGGTTTCAAACTGTAGCTTTCCATCAATACCGCCGGAGTTTTGCTTACATCCCACCATTCTAATTGGGTGCCATCCGGTGAACATTCAAAAATGTGCTCAACCTGACGGTTTTCTACTTGTGTAGTAGTCAAATCAATGCGATAGGCCAAATCGAAGCCTTGCACCGACATAGGCTCAGTGTAGTCTTCTGCATTCAGGTTCAGGGTTCGGACCGTTCCTTCTTTCACGCTTTGTTCAATATTTAGCCAATTAAGCAGCATGCCAGGGTCTTTAGCCAGGCTGTCTACAGCTATCGGTAATAGCGAAGCAAGCCCGTTGCGTTGGGAAAGAAATATGGTAGCGCTGTAGGCTTGTTCGTATTCCTGATCAGTTAGTGGTTTGTTCCCGGGTTTCATGGAGCCGGCTTCAAAACGTTCATTTCGTTCAAGAATTTCTGTCAGAATATTCGTTTGACTCCTTATGGCCACTGATGTTGCGCTAAAAGGCCCAAAGGAGCCTAACAGGGAAAATACCCCCAATGAAATGGGAATGAACTTGATGTTGTCGGTTTTGGAAAACAAAAAATACAGGCAGTTCATCAGCAACCAAACGCCAAGCGTAGCCACCACATAACGCTCTTCCGTAATACCATAATCACTGATCCTTCTGCCTATAGCCAGAAAAAGCAATCCGGTAAGTGGCAGCACTACCCACCAGAACCAACGTTTAAAGCCGGATACCAACTGACTATTGTCTTCTTCAGGCAAATAGAAATTCAACAGGTAGGTAAAAATGCCTGCCACCGAAAAACCTAAAACCAGAGAACTGATCCAGCCTTGCGGAAGCTCCCATTCAAGTCCGATTTTGATGCCAAAAGCATACAGGATTAAAAAGTAGAATAAAACTATTGGGATCAGGATGAACTTACAGAGGTTGCGAAAGACCCAGGTATAGGCTATCTCATCATCCCCGGGTTCTTTAGCAATGGATGGAAACTGAAACAGAAAATAGGCGGTGTTGAAAATACCGGCAAGGAGCGCGAACAAGCGTCCATACCACTCATCTCTGATGTGAATACCGAACAACTGATCAATGGCCAGCAATGCCAACGACAATCCTACAAACAAGATCAGCGTGAAAGCAGCACCTGTAACGATATTGGCAAATAGTTGCCGGTTATAATCCCAGAAATGACGAATACTTTTTTGGTTTAGATAAGGTGCAACGGCTACTGCCAGGTGCATAAAAAGCAACAAAGAGAAAAATCCAGGCAAAATCAGGTTCTCAAAATTCTCCATATCCGTATCCAGCCAATACCAGCACAGGGATAAAAAAAACATGCCGGCAACTTGCGCCAGGATTATTTGCTTGCCGGACCAATCGCGGGATTCTCCAAATGCTACAACAGATGTTAACAAGGGCAAGCCAAGCAAACTGGTCAAAATGAATCGCCCCAATAGTTTATCCAGATCGCCCACATGATTTTCCATCAGAAAAATAACTAAAGCGGTTCCTGTGAAGGCGCACAACATGGCGCCAGGGAAGCGACGAACAGACTGCAAAAAGGCATCAATCAAAAAACCTGGGCTTGGAAGTTTCATGGTAAAAGGTGTTCGTTTTAGGTAAATTTTTGCTAATAACGTGAATTATCAGACTGCAAAGTAGATGTTTTTGCCTTGCCAAAGAATCTTGGCTATTTTTGCGTTCTAATTTCGAAATTTTCATGCGATATTTCCTTACCTTCTTGCTCATCAATATTTTCTTGCAAAGCCAGTTAAGTGGTCAAAACGCTGTATTCCCGGAATCCTGGTCAGGAGACTGGAAGGGCACACTGGAAATTTATAATGGAAAAGGAAAGGTGAATTCCGTGGAAATGACCGTTGAAATTCACCAAATTGATACCTCAACTCAAGGCAGGTATACCTTTGGTCTGATTTACGGATCCAAGGAAAAAGACTGGCGCCCCTATGAATTAGTGCCTGTTGCCCCCGAAAAAGGCATCTGGAAGGTTGATGAAAAAAACTCCATTGTAATGGAAAGCTACCTCTATGGCCCCAAACTACTGTGCTGGTTTGTGGTGCAGGGAAGCCGGGTACTTTGCACTTATGAAAAAACGGACGAACAAACCATGGTCTTCCAAGTTATTTCTGGCACGGAAACTGCCATTAGTAGCACCGGAAATACCAGGCAAGGTGAAGAAGATATTCCGGAAGTGAAGACTTACCCTTGCTCAGTGTTCCAACGTGCTGTGTTAAAGAAACAATGATATTTTAATCCTGCCCCCCAATCCTTCGTATCAGGAAAACAGATATGAACTATCCCAGACTTATGTTCCCAAAAACGCTGTTTCTGGCATTGTATGTTTTTGGCGCCAGTTTTTCGGCCCAAGCACAACCAGGCCATTTTACCTATCGGGATACCTTTTGCAACAACCAAACGGTATTGGTAGTCAACCAGTTTTTTTCCGCAAGCAATCCTAACGGTACCATAATACTGCCAGGGGCGGCTCAGGGTGGTATAGATAGCATCATCCACGTTGAGCTCACCTTTTTCCCAGTGATGGAGGCCTTCTTAACCCAAACATTATGTGAGGGCGATACGCTCTGGGTGAATGGAACAGCCTACCATGCAGGGAATTACATTGGTGAGGAGTTCATCGATAATGGTTCGGTAAATGGTTGTGACAGTATTATCCATATCCAACTAACATTCAGAAAAGTAGTTCATCTTTATAATCCGGCTATTTGTGAAGGGGACTCCGTGATAATTAATGGCCATACCTATACCGCTTTTGACCGGGAAGGGATTGAAGTCATCCCCAACGGAGCCTGCGACAGTATCTTAATGGTGCAACTCACCCCCATACCAATTCCTTTTAGCGTTTTTACCGATACCCTTTGCCCCGGAGGTTCCATTGAGATCAATGGCATAACTTATGATGAGGATAACAGGGTGGGATTTGAACTGCTGAAAAACGCAGGGGCTAATGGATGTGATTCGCTGGTACAGGTAAGTATTTCATTCCGTGAATTATATGTATATATCGGGGAAGACCGGGATATCATCAAGGGAGATACGATTTGTATTCGGGAATATTCCAATCTCACTCCGGTTAGCATGAGCTGGTCGCCCACGCCACCCTGTGCCGATTCAAGTTGTTTGGACCCTTGTATCATGCCTCTAAACTCTGTGTCTTTTACCATTACCGTTGAGGATATCACAGGTTGTGTGCTTACCGATGATATCCGGATACGGGTTTCCAATAAAAACAGGGTATATGCACCAACTGTTTTCAATCCGGATGCTGATTTCCCCAATAACAGATTCTTTTTAGGGGCCGACAATGGGGTGCGTACCATTCGCCGGATGTTTATTGCCGATCGCTGGGGTGAACTGCTGTTTGACGTTACAGATATATCGCCTGACCTCCCGGATTTTGGATGGGATGGAACCTTTAATGGTCAGGTCATGCATATTGATACCTATGTGTTTTGGGCAGAACTGGAACGTATTGATGGTACCACCTTTATCGAAACAGGTTCTTTCGCCTTAATCAGATGATCATCGCAATAGGGTTACATTTCCTTTTTTAACATAAACAGGTTGGCCTTCCCCACACACTACGCGGAGGTAATAGCCATATGTCTCGGCAGGCTGTGCTTGACCCTTATAGGTGCCATCCCAGGTGTCTGTTAACTGGGTTGCTTCAAAGATCTTTTCTCCCCAGCGGTTGAAAACAGCCCAGTAAACACTGGAAATAACCAGACTGCTTTCCAATTTAAGTTCATCATTCTCACCATCCCCATTCGGTGAAAAACCGGTTGGCAGGAATATCAGGGGTTCCGCACAAATCGGAGGAGGCACCGCTATGGTCACTGACCCCGTTTGCTTACACCCATTGGGTAATAAAGCGGTAACCGTGTAGGTGGTGGTTTGGGTGGGAAATGCAAAAGGATCTGCGACACCGGGATTTGATAGTGTATTGTTTGGCGCCCAAGTGTACTGAATGGCTCCCGGTAAATCAGCTAACAGGAAAGATGAGTCGCCAGCCATAATTTCTTCCGGATCAGCTGTTATCTGGAGTAATAAACCGGTGGATACCAAATGAATGGTCTGAAGGAATGTGTCGGCACAAGGCAAACCCGGGGCGGCAATCAGTGCAACGGTGTACATTCCGGTGTCCGGATAGGTAAAGAAGGGAGAAAAATCAGTAGAACTGGGGCCGGTTGGATTTTCCCAGTCAAAATACCATCGGAATAAATCCGAGTTGGTACTCTGGTTAATGAACTGTACACCAAGGGTATCGCAAATAACCTCTGGCAGAAAAAAAGCTGCATTGGGTTCGCCACAATCCGCAACATTATATTGGAAGTCTCGTCGGGTAGTTGAAAGCAGGGAGCCATTCCGAAACTCATCCACACAAACGCCTACTACAAAATTCCCGATTATATTGGGCACCCCGGTCATAAATCCCGTGATTGGATCAATGACGAGCGGATCACCTCCAAGGATGTTCATCAGGTTATAAGGAGGATCCAGCCAGATCAGTTCCTGATAGGGTGGAGCAAGTGGTGGATTAGGAATGGGCCGGAGTGAATCCGGGCCATTTAACGGTGTACACAATCTGTAAGCAAGGGAATCGCCGTCTGGATCAGATGCCGCATGGTCAAAATCTAAGGGTTGGTGAACACAAATGGCAACAGGTGGCCAGTTTATAAAGGTTGCAGCATTATTACACTCCAGTTGACTTTGCGCGGATATTTCTGTAATGAAGGAGATTCCGGTGTTTAGCGGATCCGGTAAATTCCGGATAAGGCGGTTCCTGCAGCACCGTTGGTAAACCAGAATATAGCCATTGGGGTTATAGGGCAGATTAACGATGGTTTTATAGGTAGCCTTATGAACACAGACATCCGGTGGAACGGTTAGACAGGGGTTGTTTAGTTGAATAGGCAGGGTGTCATTGCTAAAAGCATTATAAGCTAATGCCAGATTTCGAACCAACACGCTATCGCTTCCTTTTTCATATACGCCTACCCGTGCAGGCTGGTCAAACCAGGGTACCCCATTGTAACAATCCCGATATACGGTAAGGGTAATTTCATAGTTGTCATCACCGAGACAACGGTACGTAATCTCCCCGCCAACGATATGAGTGGCAAGCAATCTGATGCTTAAACCTGTAAAAAATAAGATTAGTAGGATCGTACGGAGCATGTGCCTGGTGATTTAAGATAACTGCCTTTTTGAATTTGGGTTCAAATTACGGTAATTTACCACCAACCGAAGCAGGTTGAGATGACTAATGCAATCAAATACCTGTTAAGAAACTACTGATCTGATCCTTCATGGCAGGGCCGGCTTTACGCCAAAGGTCATTATGGCCTCCTCCCTGAACCTTGAACCAACGTTTACCCGGTGCAGGGCATACTTCGTAGTTCTTCTCACCAAACCACATAGGAATTCTGGCATCTTTATCACCATGAATAAATAATACCGGATCGGTTATACGAGCAGCCGCATCTACTGGCCGGACACTATAGGGGTCAAATTGAGCAATAACAGCTGATTTTTGCAGTACCCGGTTGGTTAGCCACCAGCTTCTGACACCAAAAAACCAATCTGCGCCATATTCCATGGCTACCTTATCGAATTCATGGAAGGTGCTTTCAATGATCCCGAATTGATATCGCTCGTCAGTCCCCATAGCTTGTAAGGCTACCGCCCCACCCAATGATGCCCCCCAAATTCCCAATGGCCGATCCGGGAATCGACGTTTAAGGCTGTCAGCTACAGCTTTAAGGTCATTTTTTTCATGGTATCCAAAAGTGCAGTACATGCCTTCACTACTTCCATGCGCTCTTAAATCCAATAGTAAACTGGCAAATCCTTGGTCAGCCAGAAGTTTGGCCCGTTCAAAATTGGTTTCCTTACAAGAGGAAATGCCGTGTAAAATAACTACCGTTGCTTTGGTTGTATCAGTATTTGATGCTACAACAAGAGCTGTTAACTTAAGAGAATCAGGTGATTGTATCAGAAGTGGGGAAGCCTTGAGTCCATATGCTGCCGGATCCGGGCCATTTGGAAGAAGCCATTTCATCTGATCCGGCCCCCTGCGCATAGGTTTAATCCCGGAATAGGGTAAAACATGATCCACGACAAAATATACGGCTGAGGCCACCAATGCTAAAAGAATGGCTGTATTTCGAAATAATTTCTTTTTAATTTGCATCTGAATTGCGGTAATAACGTACAACAATAGACCAATTCCAATGTTAGAAAAAAAACAATAGCCGAATCCACTCCTTTCATCGATGTACATAAACCCATAAACCCATAAAAAAAAAAAACCCAAAAACACAAAAAAAAAAAAAAAACCAAAAACAAAAAAAAAAAAAAACAAAAAAAAACAAATAAAAAAAA
>DLXL01000512.1:12330-12627 GCA_003448025.1 Saprospirales bacterium
AAACCCCATAAACCCCATAAACTCTCCCTGCGCATGCCTTCCAACGACATTCTTGATCATTACGCATTTAACGATCTGCCTGAATGGTCAGGGGAAGGAGAAGTTGTAGCGAAATTTTATTCTAATCTGGAAGCTGAAGTGGCAGCCGCCAGGCTACGGGCGGAGGGCATTCATTGTTTTTTGGCTAACTCAATTTCCCAATCTGTTACGCCGCATTTGCCAGGCATCATCAGGCTGCATACACATCCGATGGATGCGGAACAGGCACGGGAAATTCTTGAAGAGGCATCTATTGAA
>DLXL01000115.1:0-1644 GCA_003448025.1 Saprospirales bacterium
TTTCTACAACATTCCCGGCCGTCCGGCGCCGGCAGCGCCCTGGCAATTCGTGCGCTTTTACATCGGCCTGGAAGACCCGGCGTGGTTGTGGGAAGATTTGGAACAAGCGATAGAAGCGTTGTAGAATATCCAATGTCCAATGTCCAATTTCAAATGTCCAAGTGGTGTGGGTGTTTGGCGTCAGTACTTTTATAGGTCTACTCACGCATGTCTGACCAAGCAGGCGTACTTAAGTTGACCAATGTGCTGACACCAAGCAGGCGCCCTACTTGGACATTCGATATTGGACATTGGATATTGGATATTCCCTAGTTTTTCCGGTCGCGGCGATTTTCCTTACGGTCGCGTTTGTTCTCCGCGCGGTCGCGTTTGTTTTCAGCACGGTCGCGCTTGTCTTCGCGTTTGTCGCGCACATCCTCGCGGGAATCGCGCTTGTCTTCGCGGGCATCCCGTTTGTCTTCACGTTTGTCGCGGATACCTCCATCGTGTTTGGCATCGCGCACATCTTCACGGGCATCGCGGCGGTCTTCCCGACTGTCGGCGCGATCTTCTTTGCGATCGCGTTTGTTTTCGGCACGGTCGCGACGGTTTTCGGCTCGATCGCGTTTGTTTTCGGCGCGGTCAATTTTATCTTCAGCTTTGTCTACAGCTGGTGATTGTTGTGCGAACAAGGTGTTGGCGGAAGCCATGGCAAACAGGCAAAAAAGAAAAACAAGATACTTTTTCATGTAAACAAAAAGATTGGTGTTGTGAACGTTATTTGGAATCTTTGACGCAAAGTTGTTTCCGGCGTTTAACTGATTAAGAAGTCTTAACAATTATTTAGGCTTTGTCTTCCACTTGCCAAGCAGGAATCCTCATTTCTGAAAATTTAGCAAAGTTCTACCTTCGCCTGACCTATTCCATAACAAGCAATGCAACGTTCCTTCCTTCTGCTTTCACTATTTTGGCTGGCAACAGCTCTGCCGGCACAAATAAGTTTCACCAATCAATCCTCCCTGCTTACCCCTGCCAAACACTACAGCGGTGTAGCTATTTCGGTTTGTGACATGAATGGAGATGGCGTAGACGATATTGTTCGGATGGATAAGGGAGTAAAATTGAATATTCAGTATCAGACCCTTCCAGGCCAGCCATTTATTGCTTCCGCAACATTAGCAGTACCCGGAGGACTTTCATGGGGAATGTGTACGGCCGATTTTAACAATGATGGGCTCGGTGATGTGCTTACCGGGGGGCGGGAGAATGGCATCAAGTTCATTAAATCAAACCCTAATGGCACGTTTTCGACCCAAAACATCACCAACCCTATCACTTTTGTTCAAGGCGTAAACTTCGCTGATATAAACAAGGATGGATGGCTGGATGCTTTCGTTTGCCATGACGATGGTATTTCCAAAATATTCCGAAACAACGGGAGTGGTTCTTTTTCCATCCAATCCGGCTGGATCAATCTGGCCACTGTTCCTGCCTCAGATAATTCCGGCAATTATGGCTCCGTTTGGAGCGATATTAATAATGACGGGCACCTGGACCTTTATATTGCCAAATGCAGGCAGAACGTCAATAATCCAACCGACCCTCGCCGAATTAATCAGTTGTTTATCAATAATGGAGATAATACTTTTAAACAGGATATAACCA